>JAUZQL010000284.1 GCA_030950975.1 Mariprofundaceae bacterium
AACTGACGCTTTTGTAATTGGCTCTGCCGCGTGGTGATACATCCTCAATAATAGTGACGATTTTTCCTTCCAAGTGAGAAATATCATCTTTGTCTTTTTTAAGTGCTGGTGGGCGCAACGTATGCATGCCAATTAACCCTGTTATACTGCCAACAATAAATGCTAGCCATTGCATGTTGATGGAGACCTCGTACCAAGCAGTCAGTGCTGCTAAACCAGCCGCAAAAGCAACCGCAATAAGATAATAAGAATTGACCAGTGTAATTTCAATGACAATGATAATACATGCCATCATGAACCATAATTGCCAAATGCTGTCATGAAAAATAGCCAAAATAATTCTCCTTAAATGTGTAAACAGGCGATATGCTTATCATTTGCGTGATGAATGTCACTGGATTGTTTTGTGTCGCTCATAGCTTGAGGAGATACCTTGACATACAGGCTTGTGGTTTCAAAGTTGAGATTCATTGTGATTGTCTGAGGAGGCAGTGTGGGGCTTTTTTCAAGTAAAAAAGATGGCTTAATCGCCATTGATATTAGTGCAACAGGTGTGAAGTTGTTGGAGTTATCCCAAGTTAGATCTGGATATGAAGTACAATCAATGGCTATTGTCCCCCTTCCTAGAGATGCGATTGTTGAAAATACAGTCATTGATTCGATGGCAGTATCGCAAGCATTGTTGGATGTTGTTGAAGAAGCCAAACCTAAATCACGCCGTGCGGTTATTTCTGTGTCGGGTAATGCAGTCATTATTAAAGTCATTCAAGTTCCGACAGTGACTGAATTTGATTTAGAATCCCAAATTGATTTTGAAGCAGATAAACATGTGCCTTATGATATTGATGAGGTGTATTTAGACTTTCAGATTATGGGACCATCAGAAGAAGATCCTGAAATGATGGATGTTGTTCTGGTGGCATGCAAACGTGAAATTGTTGATGATTATCAATTGGTATTAAGTGAAGCAGGATTGGAAACCAAGTGTGTCGATTGTGCCGTATTTGCTTTGGAAAATGCAGCTGAAATCATGGGTCTTTTGAATGATGATAAAGTAGTGGAATCTTTTGAGGAAGATGAGGGACAGGCAGTTGCCTTGGTCAATATTGGTGCCAATTTGGTGAGTGTTAACATTATTAAAGATGGTCAAATGGCTTTTGTACGCGATCAATTTTATGGCGGCGAAAATCTTACAGAAGAAATTCAAAAAGAGCATGGCTTGGGTTACCAAGCTGCTGAAGACTTGAAAAAAACATCCTTTGCCGATGTGAATCCAGAAGCTTTGGAACGTTTTTATGTGGGGTTAGCATCGGAACTTGTTCGCTCACTGGATTTTTATGCTGCCAATCATGGCGAGTCGCCCGTTCGACAAATCTACCTTATGGGAGGTAGTGCATTGATTCCTGATATTGCCACTGAGGTTGAACAGCGCTTGGGTATTAACACTGAAGTGGTTAACCCTTTTGACAAAATTAAAGTAAATAAGAAAAAATTTGATGTCGATGAGTTAAATCGTATGGGGGCTATGATGATGGTACCCATTGGCTTGGCAATAAGGAGTTTTGACGAATGATTCGGATTAACTTATTACCTTATCGAAAAGAGCGACGGCAACAACAAGTCATTCAGCACCTTTCGTATGTGGCTGCGGTTGTCGTTGTTGCAGTGATCATTATTATCGGATTGAATACATATATCAGCGGCGTATTAAGTGATTTGCAAGCCGAAAAAGCACAGCTACAACAGCAAAACGCAAAGCTTTCAAAGCAAATAGGCGAATTAACGGGCTTGGATAAGCTGCGATCTGATGTGGAAAGTAAATTAGCCTTGATTGATCGCTTGCAAGCAGGGCGTTTTGAAACCTTGAATGCTTTGCATGAAGTTGCCAAGCTTATTCCAGAAAATGTTTGGTTTTCATCGACTGTTGATCGTGGTGGGCGTTTACAATACACAGGTTTTGCAGAAAGTAATAAAGCGGTCGCAAATTTTATGAGGGCTTTGGATAAGTCCCAACTTTTTGAGCATATTAATTTACAAGTGATTCAACGAACGATGATCAATGATATGCCTGTTCGGAGTTTTAAGTTGACCTTAGACCGTGTGGTGGAAAAAAAATCAAATAAGAAAGGTAAAAAGTGATGAATATGGAATCTCTGAACCTTGACTTTTTTCACCCAATATTGCCCTTGCCCATGTGGCAAAAAATGTTGGGCTTATTGCTTGTTGTTGTCATCTTGTTGGGTGCTTATTTTGCCTTGGGCTGGATGCCCGTTCAGGATGAGATTGAACAAGAACAAGCTGCTGTAGAACAACAACGCATGGTATTGAAAAAGAACCAACGTTTGGCACAGAATTTACCTAAAAAACGTGCTGAATATGAAAAGTTAAAAAAACAATTGGCGATTGCTTTGGAGCTGTTACCTAAAAAATCGCAAATTCCTGATCTTTTAGAAAGTGTAACACGTGCTGGCATCAATTCGGGTTTAGAGTTTACCGTGTTTAAACCACGAGGCGAATCGGTGAAACAAATCTATGCAGAAGTTCCTGTAGATATTGTGGTGACGGGGACTTTTAGGCAGTTACTGACATTCTTAAAACGTGTGGGTGAAATGCAGCGTATTGTGGCGATTAAGAATTTAACCATTGCATCAGGCAAACAAGGTTTATTAAACATCAAAGGTAATGTGATGACTTATCGTTTTGTGGAACATAGTAAAAAATGAAGCTTTTTTTGAATGGAGAATGTATGCAACATGTTAATGAATGTGAATGGTACAAAAAATTAATGTTAGCTTTTGTTGTTCTGATGCTGGCGTGGCCGTTGTCTTTGCAAGCGAGTGAATTATCGAAATTGACCTTGTTGGATTCAGAGGATGGTGATGTATTGGACATTGAAAGTGACAGTGCATTGGAATACCAAGTGTTTGATTTGGATGGTCCGCCACGTTTGTTGTTAAGCTTTCCAAGTGCAAGTTTAGCTCCCGATGTTCAAGCCTTAAAAGCTTCAGGTCAAGGTGTGCTTAGTGTGAAACCTGTGGTCGTTAATCATGGTGTTCGCATAGAAATAGGCTTAAGCCAAACCTTAAAATATACGATTGAAGAAAGAAATCATCAGTTACTGGTGCGTTTTGAAGGGATGAAGCAATCAACCGCACAGGATCATGGAGCGTATGCTGCGGTAATTAAGGATCTTGAGGTGCGTGACCAAGCAGGCGTGACTGAATTGCATTTGCGTGGTAACAATATGGATGCAAATCACAATGCCTTTGTCAGCGAAGGCGGACATCAATTGATTTTGGATTTTTGGGGAGCTCAATCCGAATTAAAGAAAGAGTTTTACCAGTTTGCCGCACAACATGTTCAGCGTGTGACTGTTGGGCATGCCGATGGGCGAGTGCGTTTTGTGGTGGCGTTATCGGGTGGAACACAGATGCAACAACAAATCGAAGCCAATACACATGAACTTGTGGTGCGTTTAGGCAGTATTGTAGCGAAAAAGAAATCGGGCGTTATTCAGGTCGAAAACGTGGAATTTCGTTCGGATGATCGGATTGCTCACCTGATGATTCAAACCTCTCAAACCAATCCTATTATGGATGTCCAAGAGGATGATGGTAAAATTATTGTTGTTGTGAAAAAAGCCGATTTATTATCTGGGCAAGAGCGGACACAGGATGTCAGTGCTTTTCCTGGACCCATCAAACAAATTGATAGTTATCAAGATGGGAAATCTGTAAAAATCGTCACGCGTTTACGTCAAAAAGTTAGTGTGACGACGTTTCAACAAGGTAATGTGTTTACGCTGAACTTTGAACCTGAAGATATGGTCTTAGCTCGCATGACGAACGGAAATAAAAAAGATCCAAACTTTGCTTATAAAGGGCAAAAAGTTACCTTTGATTTCAAAGATATTGATATTCGCAATGCGTTGAAATTGATTTCAGAGATGAGTGATTTAAATATTATTATGTCTGATGATGTGACAGGCACATTAACCATGCGTTTGGTGGATGTACCTTGGGATCAAGCTTTGGACTTAATTTTATCGGCGCGTGGTTTAGGGCATGAGAAAGTTGGTAATGTCATGCGTATTGCACCGATGGAAGTATTAAGGGCTGAATATAAAACAAAACTAGAAACACGAGAAGGTTCGCTTAAATTGGAGCCACTCATCACAGAATTTATCACGCCAAGTTTTGCTAAAGTTCAAGATATTCAAACCTTATTGGCTAGTAGTGGTGGAAAAGGAGCTGGTAATTCTTCGGGCGGTTCTGGGGCTGGAAAAGCATCTGGCAGTAATGGTTTATTGACTGGGCGTGGTAGTATTTTAATTGATCAACGCACAAACACACTGATTGTCAAAGATACGCGCAAATCGATCAATGGAATTAAAGCGCTGATTGCTAAAATTGATCGCCCCGTCAAGCAGGTTCAAATTGAAGCGCGTATTGTTGAGGCATCGGATAACTTTCAACGTAATCTTGGTATCGCTTGGGGTGGTACGGGAACCAAGAATACGGCTATTAATTTCCCAAATACAACTGCCATCACAGGTTTGGTGGATTTGCCCGTTGCCACAGCGGGTACTGGTGCAACACTTGGTTTAACACTGGGTTCATTGAATAATCTTATTAATTTGAATTTAAAATTGTCCGCAGCAGAACTTGATGGTGATGTTCATATTGTTTCCAATCCTCGCATTGTGACAACAAATCTAAAACCTGCGACAATTAGTCAAGGGGTATCAGTGGCAGTTGTAACCCCTGGCACAGCGAATACGCCACCAGTAACAACCTTTAAAGATGCTAAGTTAGAGTTGACAGTGACACCGCAAATTACTGCCGATAATTCAGTTTTGATGGATGTTTTAGTGACTAAAGATGCGCTAGCAGCAAATGGTAGTAATATTAATACAAAAAAAGTAACCACCAATATTTTGATGAAAAATGGTGAAACGATTGTCATTGGTGGTATTTATACTCGTATAAAAAGTAATACTCAAAAGGGCGTGCCATTGCTAAGTAAGATTCCTGTGTTGGGTTGGTTATTCAAAAACGATGCTAAACAAGATAATAAAACAGAGTTGTTAATCTTTTTAACACCCAAAATTTTAAATGTTCAAGGGGATAAATAATGTTAGGGGAGAATCTAATAGATTCTTTAAGGGAGTGTTGCTGCTATGTGGGCAATATACGCCAAATATTGAGTACAGAATGAATGGCAACGCTTGAGTTTTTCTTCATGGCAATGAATACAGATATGACAGTATGAGCTCTATCATCCATCAAATTATCCTTATCGGTTCGATGGGGGCAGGAAAATCCACCGTCGGGCGGCGTTTAGCCGCTCGATTGAGTGTTCCTTGTGTAGATTTGGATGCAGTCATTGTTGAACATGCAGGCTGTTCCATTCCTAAGATATTTGAAGGACAAGGCGAAGCTGCTTTTCGAGCCTTAGAATCAGAATATTTAAAAACATTGTGTGAAGATGGTAATCATAAAGTTTTGGCAACAGGTGGTGGCGCAGTGTTAAGTGAAGCCAACCGTCATGTCATGCAACAATCAGGTTTTGTGATTTGGTTGGATGCGAAACCTGAAGTTTTGGCGAAACGTATTTCAGGCGATAGAAATCGACCCTTGTTGAAAGGTGTGCCACCTTTGCAGCGAGCTCGTGAACTCGATGCGCAACGCCGACCACTTTATAAAGCTTGTTCAGATTTACGCATTGATACAGCAAAATATCGTGTTCCACAGACTATTCGTACGATTTTGGAAGCAATAAAAATATAATGATTGAAGTACACATGAAGCAAGCCATCCAAACCGATAAGCGTAGAAAATAGAACATGAAGGATAATCATATGAACAAAACAGATATGTACCGTGTAGCGTTGGGTGATCGCTCTTATGATATTCGTTTACAATCGGGTTCATTGAAGAACATTGGCGAAGCCATGCGTGATTTATTTCCAGATGCTGAACATTGTATGGTTATTTCCAATACATTGGTTGCACCGCTTTATTTGGATGTCGTGAAAGAGAGTCTTGAAGCATCTTCATGGCAGGTATTTGAGCATATTCTCCCTGATGGTGAACATTTTAAAACACTGGATACATGGTCAGGCATTATGGATGGATTGATGGATGCTCGGTTATCTCGCAATGAACCAATTGTGGCATTGGGCGGTGGTGTTGTGGGAGATATGGCAGGCTTTGCAGCGGCTTGTTATCGTCGAGGTATTCCGTTTGTGCAAGTGCCTACGACATTATTGGCTCAAGTCGATTCGAGTGTGGGTGGAAAAACAGCCGTCAGTCATCCGCATGGAAAAAATATGATTGGTGCATTTTATCAACCGAAATTGGTGTGGATTGACCCCGATGTTTTACAAACATTAGCACCCAATCAATTGCGCGCAGGTTTGGCAGAAGCGATTAAATATGGTGCGATTTGGGATGCTTCTTTTTTTAATCAAATTGAGCGCGATGCGCAAAAAATATTGGCTTTGGATAATGCAAGTATCAATCAAATCATTCTTGCATCATGTCGTTATAAAGCTGAAATAGTCATGCAAGATGAAACAGAACAAGGCGCACGTGCTTTATTGAATTTAGGGCATACGTTTGGTCATGCGATTGAAGCAATGACCCATTATACTGCTTATTTGCATGGTGAAGGCGTGGCGATTGGCATGTGCATGGCGGCACGCTTATCCGAACAATTGGCTTATGCTCCCAAAGGTACAGAAGCAAGCATAATCAAGGCTTTGCAAGCACTAGAATTACCTGTGAAGCCACCTGAATTTACAGCCATAGAATGGTTGGATGCGATGGGTCATGATAAGAAAAACGTGGGTAGCCGTATTCGTTATGTCTTGTTAAAGAAAATTGGTGAAGCTTTTATAGCGGAACATGTAAAGAATCAAGATATTGAAACATTGATTGCGAGTTATGCTTAATTCTCTAGCCATTATTTGACATGAAAATCTTTGGGTTCAATGATTTCGGCTTCAATAACGTCTGAGTGATGGCTAGGATGTTTTACGTCTTGCTTACGTATTGCATACAAAATAATTTGCTCACGCAAAAATGGAATAAGCAATAAAAAACCCAATGTATCTGTAATGAGACCTGGCAAAAATAATAAAAGACCAGCAATGGCAAGCATAATGCCATGTAAAATATGTGCAGCAGGCAAACCACCTTGAAGTAACTCTTGTTGAGCCGATACTAAAGTGCGCAACCCTTGCCAGCGAATCAGTAAACCACCCAAACCTGCAGTCAATAAACATAGAATGATTGTAGAGAGACCACCAATACCAGACCCCACTTGAATCAAAACATAAAGTTCCAAGAGTGGAACAATCATAAACAAAGCGAAAATAATTTTTATCATAGGCTATTTATGGCTATAAATACTCATATTGCAAGCTTCATGATGAGGGTGCAATTAAAAGTGCGGGGATTTTACTTATGAGCCGAATGAATCAACACCCCCCCTGCTACGTAAGCGGATGGAAGAGGCTCTTCTAAAATTCAAGTAATCAAGCTGTGGTGATTTAATCCGCTATTTGACCTTCAACCATCTCTTTCTACTATCCCGACAGTCAAGAGTCTTCCAAACTCTTAGATTTTGGAGGAGATGCTTCATGCATTCACTTATTTTATTTGATTGTGATGGCACATTGACCGACTCCAACAGCTTGATTGTGCATGCGATTCAGGGTGCGTTCACGGATATGGGACTTACGCCACCATCAGACAAGCATGTTTTGCAATCATTGGGTATGTCCTTGCATGGTGTGCTTGAATCATTGTTGGAAAAACAAGCTGCGCAAGGTGTGGATATTCAAGCTTTGGCGAAGCATTACCGTGAGCATTATTGGCATGGCGAATCAGATATTCATTTATACCCTCAAGTTTTGGAAACATTAGACATTCTGAAACAACGTGGTTATTGGATGGCGATTGTGACAGGCAAATCAAAACAGGGTTTGTTGCGTGTATTGGAGCGTTTCCCCTTGCAAGATTATATGCTGACTTGGCGAACAGCCGATTGTTGCCCATCAAAACCTCATCCTGCAATGGCGCAAGAGTGCATGCGAGAATTGGGCGTGGATAAAGCGAACACCAGTTTGGTTGGTGATGCTCATTTTGACATGCGTATGGCACAAGCAGCGGGTATTCGTGCATTGGGTGTATCATTCGGCATGGCAAGTGGGCAAGTGTTATTGGATGAAGGTGCTGAAGCTGTTGTGCAATCATTTGATACTTTGTTGAACTATTTTCCACCGATACAAGATTGAGAGGAATTGATGATGAAAAAAATTGTAAAATATAGTTTAGGTATTTTAGCGTTACTGATGATAATTTTGCTGACCATCCCTTTCTTTTTGAATGTGGATGATTACCGACAACAAATTGAACAAGAAGTCCAAGATGCGACGGGTCGAACATTGCATATTGGTCATTTAGAAGCGTCCTTGTTTCCGTGGATTGGTGTGGTGCTGAATGATGTTCGTTTGGAAAATAGACAAGGTTTTTCAAAACAAGATTTTTTACAAGTCGATCAAGTGAATGTGCAAATTGCACTATTACCCTTATTTCACAAAGAACTCGAAATTAAACGCTTTAGTCTCGAAAAACCGCATGTATTTCTTGAAAAAAATGTACACGGTGAAACTAACTGGGGTGATTTAATCGCCAAGCCAGTGGCGACTTCAGCAACAAGCAGTCAATCCGCTAAACCATCCACTCCAGCATCGACAAAGAAGCCTGTAAATGCTCAAAAACAGGATGATTCGCAAAAGCAGGCTGCTTCACCGATGTTGGCAGGTTTGACGGCTGATATGATGGTGTTGAACAATGGTTCGTTGATTTGGAATGATGAACAACAAAA
>JAUZQL010000285.1 GCA_030950975.1 Mariprofundaceae bacterium
GCTCGATACACACCAGCATCAATCACTTGCTCGTAAAGAGCCGCAACTTTTTCCAAACAGTCCTTATCTTGACCTGAAACAACTTTAACAATTGTTTCAAGACGGTGCACTTTATCACCAGGATTCACGCGCTCTGGTGAGTACCCTACTTTAAAACCTTCGCCGCATTTCAAACCTGACTCGTGCTCAAGAATTGGTACACATACATCTTCAGTCACACCTGGGTAAACTGTGGATTCAAAAATAACAATCGCACCTTTCTTTAAGTTTTTCCCAACTGTCTCTGTTGCCTTTATCACTGGGGTCAAATCAGGTTGGTGTGCGTTATCGACAGGTGTTGGCACAGCAACAACTACAAAATCAGCTTGTGAAATATCACTTGCATCATTGGTATAAATTAACTGCTTCGCCTGAATAAACAGATGCTTTTCCATTTCACCCGTAGGATCGTAGCCTTGGCGATACGCCGCCACTTTATCTTTAGACAGCTCAAAACCAATCGTTGGCATCACACGTCCAAAAGCTAATGCCAATGGTAGTCCTACATACCCCAAACCAACGACCGCAACAGATTTATCTTTCATATCAATCTCCATCTATTATTTTTTCTATTTCTAATAGGAATATTTACCAAATTGTGTTACGCAATAAATACATATATCACGCCCAAAAGAACACAAGCCAGCCAAACATAAGCAACAACCTTTTTCTGCTGCACCAATACCTGCCACAAATCAGCCAAACTTACTTCATTGTCATTTACTTCTGCCATGCACAATCCTTCATTAAAAAAATATCCTACCAGACAAAATTTTGATCATTAGCTTTTAAAATATAAATACGATAATGACAATGTATTGCCCTTCTCAATAAAAAAGCGCGACCATTTCTAGCCGCGCTTTTTTCAAATCACATCATTTACTTAACTATCGTGTTGATCACTTTTCTTTTTGTCATGCTTCTTTTTATCTTTTTTAGACCTTGAAACTTCAAAATTACCTTCAATTTTCGATAATTTCTTCTCGCCAATACCCTTCACATTTGTAAGATCATTCACTGATTTAAAATCACCATGAGCTTTTCGATAAGTCACAATCGCAGCTGCAGTCTTCTCACCAATACCTTTCACACCCTGCAGTTGCTCAGCATTTGCTGTATTGAGATTAATTTTATCATTTGCATAAGCAGTTCCGCTCATCATCACAAAAGCCATCATCATGGCAGTTACTATCATTCTCATGTTCATAGCACCCTCCTCCAAGTTTATATCCACATTCACAGGTAGCAAAGCTTAAATAAAAGCAAAGAACTATCAACCGCATTGGAAACAGCGGTTGGACATAGGGCAGCTTGCAAAGCAAACAACACTTGCATTCAAGTAAAATCAGCCCTCAGATACATAACGATTCGCATAGCTTTTAACATCATCCAATGTTGCCAATAAGTCATTCGCAAGCACAAATGCCTTATTCAAAAGTGAGGCTTGAATTTCAGGTTCATCAGAATATTCATGTGAAAAAGAGTTCCGCATTTCTGCTAATATCAACCAATCATGAGCTGAAGCAATGACACCGTTCTTTTCTAGTCTATTCAGTTTATCGATGAATCCAGATAATTCACCCTGCTCTTTCGTTAGTTCCAATATCACTGGAAACAGCTTTGCTCCCATCATATCCTAAAGTTTTGAGAAACGTGCTGTAAACTGATCAAGAATAGCCAATTCTATGCCCGATAATTCACCTAATACATGCGCATCAAAAGGTAATCGTCCTTGCATTTC
>JAUZQL010000286.1 GCA_030950975.1 Mariprofundaceae bacterium
GGAATCGCAGCCAACAACTCAATCGCTGTTCCAACAGGTGTGCGCATCCAATAGGGTGAAATTTCTGCTAAAAATAATGCAATGCCAAAGCTGATAGGTAAGGCAATCGCCATCGCCACCGTTGTGGTCAACAAGGTGCCAACAATGGCAATCAAAGCACCATATTCATTGGTCACGGGATTCCAAGCACTGCTTGTTAAAAACGAAAAACCAAACTTATCAATGGATGGTTGTGATTCATGCCAAAGCACGGATAACATCACAATGAATAAAATTGCAATCAATGCTGCGAATGCAGATGTTAGCAATCGAAACACCTGATCAGATGTAAATCCAGATTTACTGGAACTGGCAGTACTCATGAAGACCCCTTTCTTTTGACTGCAATCAAGCAATCCATACACAATAAAAAAAACAGGGGCAAGATAAACCTACCCCCGTTTTTGACAAACCAAAGATTGAGTTGTTTATAAACTCAATCATAGATTACTTCCAGATAGCTCCGCCATTGTTCTTACGGATATCTTTTTTCCAAGTAGCTTCAACCATTTTAATCACTTTTTCTGGCATAGGCACGTAATCTAACTTTTCAGCCATTTTCGCACCGTTTTTGTAGCTCCAGTCAAAGAAATTCAATACTTCTTTTGCTGTTTTAGGATGCTTTTGGATCTTATACATCAAGATAAAAGAAGCACCTGTAATAGGCCAAGATTTAGCACCGGGTTGATCAGTCAACACTATGTAATAACCTTTTGCATGAGTCCAATCTGCACCAGCAGCCGCAGCCTGAAAGTTTTTAGAGGTTGGTGCAACAGCATTGCCATCATGGTTGATCAATTTAACAGAAGTCATGTGGTTTTGAAGTGCGTAAGCATATTCAACATAACCAATGGAACCAGGAACCTTGTCTACGAAAGCAGCAACGCCTTGATTTCCTTTTCCGCCTAGACCTGTAGGCCATGAAACAGCTTTATTGTTACCAATATTTTTTGCCCAATCAGCACTTACTTTGGTCAAATAGTTAGTAAAAATCCAAGTTGTACCTGAACCATCCGCACGATGAACAACAGCAATAGGTGCTGCAGGCAAGTTGATGCCTTGATTCAAGGTTTTAATCGCAGGGTCATTCCATTTGGTAATTTTACCCAAATAAATATCTGCCAATACTGTACCTGTTAACGAAAGTTGATTGGTGGCAATACCCGCAATATGTACCACAGGTACAACGCCACCCATAATCATAGGAAATTGCATCAAACCTGCTTTATCCAAAGCTTCAGGTGTCAAAGGCGCATCTGATGCACCAAAATCAACTGTTTTCGCTTTGATTTGTTTGATACCACCACCAGAACCAATCGCTTGATAGTTAAAACGAACGCCAGTTTCCTTATTGTAAGCATGTGCCCATTTACCATAAACAGGATATGGAAAGGTTGCGCCAGCACCATTGATGGTGGTTGCTGCCATCGCTTGCGAGGCATAACCCAATGCCAATGCAGCCATAGCTGTTAAAATCATTTTCTTCATAGAATAAAGTCTCCTCATTCAAGATATGGAGGCGAAGATAAAAGTGTTTTATGACAGCCTTGTGACATACATCACGAGCTTTTTTTTATAGCTTTCTAATCAATAACTGATGGTGGATACGTTGATGAAAAAAACGCGTCATCTCATGGTTACTTTGGGAGTACGGCTTCAGCCGTGCCTTGATACTTCATTCGGCGCGGCTAAAGCCGCACTTCCAGACATCTGAACACACAGCAATCATCGTCGCATTCTTAAAGGACCCTCGACACAAATATTCTAGGCTAACGATGCAAACATCACATGTGCATATCTTGCATACTTTCACCACGCATATCTTTCACTTCAAGCTGTAGTCTTTGTTGATGCCCATCTTGCCAATGCAAGATTAACGTAACTTTTGTATCGTTATGAATAGGAGCCTTTAATCCCATCAACATCACATGATTCGCCTTAGGTTGAAATGTAAAACCTTGTTGCGGTTTTAAGACAAGCGATTGCATCATCTTCATATTGGCATGATGCATCATCACCATGCTGGCTTGTGGTGAGCTAATCGACTTCAATTGTTTTGTCGTCGAACAATGATTATTGAGCTGCATATAGGCGGCGGCTGTATCACTGACAGGTGGCGGAAGGCGCAACCAAGCATGTTCCACTGTGACTTCACAGGCTTGCAGTTCGCTACTCATCATCACTATCATCCATAATAAAAAAAGACCTTTTTTTACAACCATAATCGAACCACCTTCGCCACATCTTCGGGCGTACTTTTTTCATCCAATAATGCCACCACATGCCCTTCTTTGTTTAAGACATACAAAAAATTAGGATGCTGTACAATATAAAACGCTGTTTTGGGATGTTGCGGGGTAACATAGGTAAATCGCCATTGTTGAGCAATGGCATCCAACTGTTCTCGCTTGCCTGTTACGCCGATGATTTTCGGACTAAAAAACGCCGTATATGCTTTGAGTTTGGCTGGCGAATCACGTTCAGGATCAAGGCTTACAAACAAACCATCTACATGATTTTGTTCATCTTTTTGAAGCAAGCGTATGGCTGATGCCATGACATTTAATGTTGCAGGGCAAATATCAGGGCAATGGCTATAACCAAAGTAAAGAAGCACGATATGACCATGAAAATCAGATAGTTTGATGGAAGCTTGAGCGCTTTCAAGTTGAAAATCACCCCCCGTTGTTTTTAAATAACTGGGGATTTCTGGCTTGTGTACTTTCATCGTGAACATGCCAAATAAAAGCAGAAACACACTCAATACACCTATCCACATCACTATTCTCATTCATCCCTCCACATACTTTATTCCGCAGTATTGCAACCCATTTGACCTATTATGACAAGCAACCCTACATATCCTATTGGTGCAATTCTCAAGCCACTGTTACGCTTGGCGCATGAATTCATCGCTATCCCTCACCGAGTTATCAGAGCTATTTCGCAAAGGCTGCAAGCCGCGTGAACAATGGCGTATTGGCACAGAACATGAAAAATTTGGTTTCCATTGCAAGACTTTAAAACCACTTGCTTATGATGGTTATGCAGGTATTGCCCAAGTATTGCAGGGTTTAATGACATTCGGCTGGCAAGCCGTTTATGAAAATAACAATCCCATTGCCTTGTTGCGTGATAAAGCTTCGATTACCCTTGAACCGGGGGGACAATTTGAACTTTCAGGTGCGCCACTGGCAACCCTTCATGAAACCTATGCTGAAACACGGCAGCATTTTGAAGAATTATCCATCATTAACCAAGCTTTAGACATCAATTTTCTTTGTGTCGGCTTTCAACCCAAATGGCCACGTGAAGCCATACCTTGGATGCCCAAATCACGCTACGCCATCATGAGTCAGTATATGCCAAAGGTTGGCTCACATGGTTTGGATATGATGACACGCACGGCCACCATTCAAGCCAATCTTGATTTTTCATCGGAAGAAGACATGCGTCGCAAACTTCGCATTGGTTTTTGCCTGCAAGCTTTGGTCACCGCTTTATACGCATCCAGCCCTTTTGTAGAGGGTAAACCTTGCAACTATTTATCCAAGCGAGCTGCCGTATGGCTGGATACTGATCCCGCACGCACGGGAATCCCTGCCTGTATTTTTGATGATGATTTTGGTTTTGATGGATGGAGCAATTATTTATTGGATGTTCCGATGTATTTTGTTATGCGAGACGGAAAATACATTGATTGTTCAGGTGAAAGTTTCCGTGATTTTCTTGAAGGAAAATTGCCACAACTTCCGCATCAATATCCGACGATGGATGATTGGGAGTTACATAGTTCCACTGCTTTTCCTGATGTTCGTTTAAAACAATTTATTGAAATGCGTGGGGCGGCAGGCGGCGATTTAGCTTGGATTACAGCACTGCCAGCCTTGTGGAAAGGTCTTCTCTATGACCCTCAAACCTTGGATAAAGTTTGGGCTTGGATTGAAGATTGGCGTTATGATGAAGTCCTCAAACTTGCACAAGATGCTCCCAAAAATGCTTTGAGAGCTGAATTTCGAGATATACCTTTACAATCTTTATGTGAAACCATGCTTGAACTGGCAGAAGAAGGCTTGCAACACTTAAATGTTTGTAATGCTTTGGGCAACAATGAAGCTTTGTATTTGTCTCCATTAAAGAAGGTATTGGATGCCAAACAAACACGTGCGGATCAATGGCTGCATGCCTACCATCATGAGTGGGGCGAAAGTGTGGATCCTTTATTTCAAACAGCCATCATCCCAAGCTTTGAATAAGTATTGCTTTAATGATTAGCCATTTCATGTTTCATATCTTCAACACAGCTAGGACATATACCATGTGAGAAATTAGTTTCCGAATGATCGCGGATGTAAACTTCGACTTCAGACCATGCACCCTCTTTGTTGCGTATTTTTTTACATGTTGCGCAAATAGGTAACAGACTTTCGAGTTGTTTTATGTCATCGGTGGCTTGATTGAGTTGATTTTGGATATGTGCTTGATATTCAAGCATGCTAGGAAGCCACTTTTTTAAACCAATCGCAATACATAGAAAACCACCTAAATAACCGACAACCTTCTCTAAAAAAGATTCAAAAGGTGTGTCACCCACAATGATTAAATAATTGAGCGATGTAAAATTATCTGTGATGTCAATCAACGAAGCAAAGGCAAGCAAGATAAAACCAGCCAGAATATAACCACTGCCCGCAATATCACGAAGCGGCTTAATATTACGCCATTGGCGTAACATAAGCCCAACAACAGTAACGGCCATCATAGCTCGGAGAATTTCAAGAATAACATCTGTTTCAAGTAAAATAATAGGATTCCACATCTGGCGAATATATATATAAACATAAAAAAACAAAGGTAAGTGCTGTTGAGATAAAAAATATCCTCAAAAAGTGGTCAACATCATGAAGTATTCGCATGATACGCTCATGACTTTACATGCACTTCCTTATATCAGCAAAGAAACATCGCTCAAGCCCAGAATCGTTACCTTTCTTTCAAATCATTGAACGTCAATGAAGTAAGGGCGGCTTTATAGGTGTCGTTTGCGATATATCGAATTTTCAATAAAGAAAAGGCAATGCGTTGAATATAAAATAAACCAGCCACAATAAAAAAGGATGAAATCATTTCAAACCAAAAAATAGTGTTGTGTGTGGAGTTTGCCAATTCCGAATAGCTAAGAAAATAGGCGACCAATATCATCGATAAGATTGTACCAATCGTTAACGCAATATTTTCATGCGTACTCTTAATATTTTCTAACATTTCTTCTGATATTTCTTCTGACATGATGTGTTGTTTCCTTTTTTTAATCTTTTCGTCCAAATAAACGATCTAATTCACGCAATGATAATGGAACATAAGTGGGGCGACCATGATTGCACTGGGCAATATTGGGTGTTTTTTCCATTTCACGCAGTAAATTATTTTGTTCTTCCAGTTGTAAAATACGCCCTGATTTAATCGAACTTTTGCATGCACGATTGCCCAGCCAACGCTCCAAAACACGCCCCAAACCTGAAGCACCTGCTTCCATTTCAACACCCAGTAAACAACATGATTCAATCAATTCCAACACCAAATTTTCAGGCGATTCATCGCTTAACATGGCAGGCACACCTTGCAACATAAACGATTCATCCGATTGCATGGCTAACTTCACGCCAAAAATATTCAAGGCTTCATCATGATCGCATAACCATGCTGCGTGTTCACCTGAAATATTAATCCTCAAAGGTGTCAACAGCATTTGGCTGGCAATCGATGTACTGGTGAGTTGCGCTTTAAGTTGCTCATAACGGATGCGTTCATGGGCAGCGTGTTGATCCACAAGTATCATACCATCATCGGTTTGACTTAAAATATAACAGCGATGCAACTGTGCCAAAGCTGTGCCAAGTTGAAGGGGTGATTGTACCGATGATACTTGATAATCCTTTGTATTTTCGTGGACTTCAGCGGCGGAAGCTTCGGGTGCACGAAACAACAAGGCTTGTAATTCGGGGGATACTTTTTCATGACTTGGGGTGTGATTTGTTGGATGACCTGAAAAACTACGCGCTTGCACTTTATTTGGCGATTGGGAACTAAAATGTGGCATATTGCTTTGTGCTGAAGCTTGGCTCGGCGCACTTGATGCGCTAAGTGTTTGTAAGGCTTGCTCTGTTGTTGTACTGGCAACGGTTTGCCCCATGCTCTCAATGCCCATGCGAACACATGCAACCACCGCAGCACGCACCGTTTGAGGTGAGCTAAAACGCACCTCACGTTTGGCAGGATGCACATTCACATCCACATGGGCGGGATCAATTTCAATACGCAAAACAGCCACAGGATAGCGATCGTGAAACATCACATCCCGATAAGCTGCACGTAAAGCGGCAATCAATTGTTTATCTCGAATCACACGCCCATTGAGCAAAAAAAACATGCGTGTGGAATCACGATGGTGAAAAGTCGGCAAGCCCAAATGAGCAGTGATTAAAATACCTTCGTGTTCAATGCTTTGTTCAAAACTATTGTGAGAAAAATCCTTACCCATAATCGTAAATACACGTTGGGCTTCCGTTTCCGAATGAAAATCAAAGCGTTTACGTTCGTCTAAATCCAAACGCATGGCAACCGATGGATGCGCCAATGCCAAGGCTCGAAAGACTTCCACCACTGCTGCTTCTTCGGTTTTCTTCGTACGCATGAAGTTCAAACGAGCGGGTGTGTTTAAAAATAAATCCAATATTTCTAGTTTGGTGCCTTGTCGTGATGCGGCAGGACGGACTTCGGTGTTGAGTCCGCCATGCACACGAACTTCAGTTCCTTCTGAACCACCTTTGACACAGGTAAGCATGCGAAAACGTGACACCGAAGCAATCGAAGGCAGCGCTTCACCACGAAAGCCATGTGAGGCAATGCAGTGTAAATCTTCCGATGTTTCAATTTTACTGGTGGCATGACGTTGCAATGCCAATTCAGCATCCACAGCCGACATGCCACACCCATTATCTTCAATTTCAATACGCTTTTTACCTGCTTCTTCAATGCGTACCACCACCGATGTTGCACCTGCATCCAAAGCATTTTCCATCAATTCTTTGACCACCGAAGCAGGACGTTCGACCACCTCACCTGCGGCAATTTGATTGGCAATATGCGGTGGTAAAACATGGATAAAGGCAGGTTTTGTCATGCGTATCACCTTATAGAAAGTTAGTTATCAGCTTAGGGTTTATGACGCTGCACGGGCTGCTGCAATGGCTGCCATATTGACAATATCATCAACACTTGCCCCTGTTTGTAAGACATGAACTTGTTGTGGTAAGCCCATTAAAACAGGACCAATGGCTGTGCCATCGCCTAATTCTTTTAATAATTTATAAGCAATATTACCCGCTTGCATGGTCGGGAAAATCAATACATTGGCTGCGTCTTTATTCTTTGAAAATGGATATTGTGCCAAAATAGTCGCATTGACAGCTGTATCCGCTTGCATTTCACCATCCACTTGCAAATCAGGATGTTCACGATGTAAAATTTTCACAGCATCGGCGACTTTTTGGGCTTCAGGATGTTTGGCGCTACCAAAATTAGAGAAAGAAAGCATGGCAACGCGTGCTTCACAACCCATCGCTTCCGCTGTTTGTGCCGTGAGTACCGCTAATTCAGCCAGTTGATCGGCATCCATGTCTACGTTGACGGTGCAATCCGCCATGAAATAAGTACGTTCTTCCATCATCATCATGTAAACACCGTATACATGGTGTTTTTTACCTGTATTTGCATCATGTCCTAATACTTGCAAGACAGGGCGCAAAACATCGCCATAATGGTTGGTACGACCTGATAACATGCCATCAGCATAACCTTGGCGCACCATCATAGCTGCTAAAGTATTG
>JAUZQL010000287.1 GCA_030950975.1 Mariprofundaceae bacterium
GCCAATGTTAGAAAAGCTTTATTTATCAATAAGTTGACTGCATATATTGGTCAACTACAATACAAGCTACAACATATAGTGTTTTGAGGTCATTATGACAGCAAGCGAACATCAAGAACAGGCGGCTTTATTCAGGTGGGCAAATATTCGGGCTGGAAAAGAACCAGCCTTACGATACATGCACGCAATCCCAAACGGTGGACAGCGTCATATTGCAGTAGCCGTTAAACTCAAAGCAGAGGGCGTTAAGCGTGGTGTTCCTGATATATGCCTTCCCGAACCGAAAGGACGCTTTCACGGCTTGTACATTGAGCTTAAAACGTCAAAAGGGCGAACCTCACCAGAACAGAAGGATTGGCTTGAACATCTAGCAAAGCGCGGATATAAAGCAGTTGTGTGCAAAGGTTGGATTGAAGCGAAAGAAACCATCGAAAACTATCTCAAGCCGATAAGCGGAAGTGTTTCATCAAGTTTAGCGGAAGTGAAGCAGTCAACATAGCGATATGAAAGTTGAATCACTACCATACGACTTACCACTTATCGCAGAAGTTGCAGGGGTTGAAGCAACCATTGATTACGCCGTAAAATACGGTGTTGGCGATGTGTATTTACCCAAATGTATTGAGGCAGGTGGAAAAGAAGTCAAGCTATTGGTCGAACATTTTGGCGAATCGGTGACACGCAAGATTTTAAAGAAAATCGGTGGGGGCATTGTGTACATCCCCAACTGCAAATTATGGCTTGCTAAGCAGATCGCCAAAAAAGTATTTAATGACAGGATGGATTATAAAAGTGGCTTAACTGTCGTGGACATTGCTAGAAAATACGGAATGACTTCAAGAAACGTACGAAGAATTGTGGCTTCAAAACGCAATGAAAAACCCTCAGCACAAGTGAGCATGTTTTGATATTGTCGTTAGTAAAAGCGATTGAAAAAGGCTTGGTATAACGTCAATGGGCATATCAATCAAAGTGGATGACACAGCAATAACGAATGAATTGCAAAGACTACAACATGCCGCGCATCATCTAAAACCTGCATTACGATCAATCGGTCAAGCTATGCAGGAAAATATCAACATGAGTTTTGAGCAAGGGGAATCACCCTATGGTGAAACATGGCAGCCTTTGGCACGGGCAACACAGCTTGCAAGGCTCAAACGCAACAAGCG
>JAUZQL010000288.1 GCA_030950975.1 Mariprofundaceae bacterium
AGTCTCCCTCTGGCAAAGAGTGCTCCCCTGCCAGACAGACCCGATTACGGCCACTCTGTTTGGCCAAATACAACGCTCGATCCGCTCGTTTCAGCAGATCATCAATGCTGTCCTCTGGCTGCACCACAGAGACACCAAAGCATCGATTAAACGTACATCCAGTTGCTGTTGTGTAAATAAACGTTGAAACACAGGCAGCATGGTCATATCGACTTTTCCTTGGGCGTTGATGAGATCATTGATATTCAAATAACGATTCGCATCCTCAATGGAACCTGCGACTAAACCGTTATCAACAGGAAAAGGCGGAGCGGATTGTGCCCATTGTTCATCTAAACTATCGATTTGACCTTCTTTGGCATCTTGAATTAAACCTTGTTTGATAAGCTCCAATGCCGATAAACAAGCCAGTTCAGATTTATTGGAATCCAAGCTGTTTTCAGCACGTCGCAACGATAACATATCTTCATAAGCGGCAGTGGATGCCCAGCCTGCAATAACCGCGACCAAGCCCAACACCACTAAAAGTGCTGCACCTTTTTCTCGTTGGTGATGGTCTTGATGACATTTCATGATTATGGAAGTCCTGCAAAAATAGGTATAAGCCAGTGTTGTTTTTCATGATCATGTTGCACCGTGATACGCAGTGCCTTTGCCCAAATAATAGCTGCATTTGCCGATGTTTGTGGTGGCCATTGGGATGTCCATTGCCCTGTTGGTGTCATCACTTCGACATGAAATGATTCATATTTACCCAAATTCATGCTGTCCGATGCGGTGTTAGGGCGAGCCCATGCCATGCGTGATTCACGCAGCAAGGTGCCTTGACTTTCATCGAGTTTATAGTGAATCAGGGTCAACCCTGGTTTATTTGCTTCACGGCTTAAAAAGATGAGTTCATCGACATAGACATCACCGCGTGCATCCGCTTTGATTTGTAGGGGGGGAATCTTTTTAAGCGACGATGATGTCATCGTACCGATGTCAGAGCGTAATTGTTTGCCTAACCACGATGAGGATTCGATGTTATCGCGTAGCTGTTGGAGTTGTCGAAATCCTTCACCCGCAGGTCCTAGCGCAGTATAGCATACGACAATAATCAAAGCGAAAATCACCAATGCCATTAACAGTTCCAATAAGGTAAAGCCTTTGGATACTTGAGTTCCATCTATATTTGAATTTTTTTGATGTAATTTCATCACGCTTACAACGCCCGATACATAAACAAGACAATTTCAGGTTCATTTTTAGTCTGAACTGCGACATTACGGCGCACAAATCCATTCAAAGCCGTTTTTTCAGTCCAAGTTCGCCAGTGCATGGTGAGACCAGACACTTGAACATCACCTCGTTCCTCACTATTGGAAATCGTTGGTTTTAAGCGATCGTTTGCGAGTAAATTTCTTGCCTCATTCATGCTTA
>JAUZQL010000289.1 GCA_030950975.1 Mariprofundaceae bacterium
TTTCGAAACTTATCTTACGTGAACTCTTGGATAGTAGCAGTGAGCGCGGACGTGAATTAGCGGAACAAGTATTCAATGAACAATTTGCACAGATACGTCAACTATTACAATCAGGGCAAGCGAACGGTGAAGTTCGTCAAGATGTGGATGCGGCGCATATGGCGACGGCCATTGCAGGACTCAATGTTTTCTTGTTTCAAGTCTGGCCCATGTTGCAACATTTTCCTGATTCAGCCTTTCAAAATCAATCCAACAGCGGTGACATCATGCTTGAGCTTTTATTGCATGGATTAAGTACACCCAATCCACAAGGAGTTTCATCATGAAGTATATTATTATCTGCCTTGCCATCATGACAGGCTGGAGTGCGCTTGCCGATGCCAACGATGCTGCACCCATTCATCGCATTAAAATCACCACAACCACCAGTATCACGCAACATGTTGATGTAATTGAACATGCACTAGGTCGCATTGAAGATCCAACAAGCAGCACGATTCGTTCGGAAACACCAGCACGTATTCGCCAAGTGATGGTGAATGTTGGACAACGAGTTCACAAGGGCGATACATTGGCGCAATTGGATACCACTGATATGCGTTTGGCAGTCAGTGCAGCCAAAGCCAAGGTATCCAGTCTTCGTGCGCAAGCCAAAAATCAACAAGCTGTGGTCAAACGTTATGCAAGCTTGGCGCAAGATAAGTTTATTTCCACCACGATGTTAGAACAAGCCCAAACGCAAGCCACGGCACTAAAAAAAGCTCTGCAAGTCAGTCAATCTCAACTGAAACAAGCCCAACATCATGCCCGACAAACCCGCATTGTTGCGCCTTATGATGGTATTGTGCAGCAGCGTATGGTGGCTTCGGGTGATTATGTTGGTGTTGGAAAGCCGATGTTTAAGTTGGTGGGACAATCCACTCTCAATGTCGTTATTTCCTTACCTGAAACACGCAGTCGTCATCTTCATCAAGGTACACCTGTGCGTTTACACTTACCGCAAGATAACCACATTATCCATGCAACGATTCGTGATATAAGCCCTGCGATTATAGCTTCGAGCAACGCTTTGGAAGCACGTATCCAGCTTGCACCGCAACAAGGTTGGTATGCTGGTGGCACAGTGATTGCCGATATTATTGTTGCAAGTCATCCCCAAGCAGTGCTTGTACCTGAAGAATCGGTGGTGTTACGACCTCAAGGCGATGTGGTTTATGCAGTACATGGTGATCATGTGCAAGCCGTGCCCGTGAGCATTGGCATCCATCAAAATAATAAAGTGGAAATTATTCATGGCTTGAAGGCTGGTGAAGTGATTGCCCACATCGGCGCAGCCTTTTTAAGTGACGGCGCATTGATTACGGTAACACAACCATGAATTTAGCTGAAATATCCATCAAACGCCATGTTTTGGCATGGATGATGTCAGGGATTCTTATTTTATTTGGCATCATTAGTTATCAACGCATTGGTGTGGATCGTTTTCCCAGTGTGGATTTTCCCATGATTTCCATTACCACGGTGTTGGCAGGTGCTGACCCCGATGTTATCAATACATCAATCACCTCAATCATTGAAGAAAAGGTCAATGCTGTACCAGGGATTGAGCATGTCATTTCATATTCATCACCCAGTGTGTCGGTGGTGACTGTGCAGTTTGCATTAGCCAAAGATGTCAATGTGGCATTCAATGAAGTGCAAGCCAAAGTCAATCAAAGCTTACGCATGTTGCCAAGCAATTCGGATACGCCTGTGGTGGCAAAAATTCAAGTCGGTGCTGCACCTGTGTTGTGGTTGGCATTAAGTGGTGATCGAACACTGCAACAACTCAATCAATATGCGCGTAATGTGATTAAAAAACGCATTGAAAATATTGATGGTGTGGGTGAAATTCAACTTGGAGGCGAGCGACAACGCACCCTTCGGGTCAACCTTGATTTGGAACGTATGCAAGCCATGCACATCAGTATTGCTGAAATCATTGGCTCTTTTCAACGCGAGCATATTCAATTTCCGGGGGGCTTTCTTTCCAGCGATAAGCGTGAATACATGATGAAGTTGGACATGGAGTTTCACACACTTGATGCCCTGAAAAACATGATTGTGCGTTCTCAAGCGGGCAATAGCATTCGCTTGCAAGACATTGCCCAAGTAGAAGATGGTTTGGCAGATAACCGACAACTCGCACGCTTTAATGGCAAGCCAACCGTGGGTTTGGGTGTGGTTAAAGTAACAGGTGCGAATGTTGTTCAAATTGTCAACGAAGTGAAACATCGTTTGGACAGTGAAATTAT
>JAUZQL010000029.1 GCA_030950975.1 Mariprofundaceae bacterium
GTCGTTTGGATGCACGTCAAGGGCATTTTTCAAGGTAGGCCCGCACATTATGAGGGGCATAGTCCAGCAGGTTCTGTGATGGTGTTTGCATTGATTGGCGGTTTGCTTTTATTGGTGACAGCAGGTTTAATTTATCAAGCTTGGGGTGAGTATGAAGGGCCGCTTTGGTGGTTAAATGTGATGCCGAGTGATGGCTTGGCGCATCAAATGTGGCATCTACATAAATGGCTGCCTGATATTTTGATAGGGTTCATTGTATTGCATGTTTTAGGTGTCTTATTAGCTTGCATCCAACATCGTGAGAATTTGGTAAAAGCCATGTTTACTGGAAAAAAATGTAAGGGGGAATTGAATGATGAAAGTTAAGCAGTGTATGATATGGGGAGTGATGGCAGTTTTGTTCAGCGTATCGCAAGTGTATGCGGGTGAGCAAGATGGTTATCAAAAACTTGATGTGCCAGATAAACCCTTTGTTGAACCGATGCTTACAGGTAATAAAATTCACATGCATTTAGGTTTGGCATCGTTGATTGCAGCAGGTTTAACAGGTTTAACTGCTCCTGATTCTGAAAATGCTGCAGGAAATACGGGTCAATCATCTAAAAACACAGCGCATTATTATTTAGCCAATGCCGCTGCAGCCTTGGGTGGTGCAGCAGTTGTTTCAGGTTTAATTTTACATTTAGATGATATTGAAATGGATGCACTTGACCCAGATACCTTGCATATGATTTTAGGTATTCTTGGTACAGGTGCTTATGTTTATGCGATTTCTAGGGCACCAAAAGTGTTGGGTGGAAACAGCAATGGTCATGCTACTGCAGGTATTGCAGGTGCGGCATTGATGGCAACGGGTATTTATTTCGAATGGTAAAGGAGAATTTAATGCGTATTTTATGTTTAATGATGGGGATGCTGTTTTTTGCCCCCGCAGCCATGGCTGAAAATGTTATTCCAGAGATGTTGAAGACCTATCAAGCGGCTGGTGCGAAAAATTTTGATGCCAAAGCAGGAGAAATATTTTGGCATAAAAAACATGCTGCACCTGAAGATTCAGAAGAGCCCAAGCCTCGCAGTTGCCAAACATGCCATGGTGTTGATTTAACGAAG
>JAUZQL010000290.1 GCA_030950975.1 Mariprofundaceae bacterium
GTATAAAGAATAAACGAAGGATGTTCTGAATCTAAGGCTTCTGCTGGGCATACATTGGATTCGTTTGCCAATGCTTCATGCCAGTCCACATCACGATCTTCTTGCCACGGTATATCATGACCACCACGCTTCACCACCAACACATGTTTGACGCTGTCACAACCCTGATTCAAAGCATCATCGACGGATGTTTTCAAATCATGCACTTGACCACGTCGATAACCTCCATCAGCCGTAATCACAAGACATGCACCTGCATCTTTCACACGGTCAGCCAATGCTTGGGCAGAAAACGCTGAAAATACCACCGAATGTGTCGCACCAATACGCATACATGCCAACATCGCTATCGCAGCTTCAGGAATCATGGGCATATAAATCACTACACGATCGCTTTTTTGAACACCCAAGCTTTTCAAGGTATTGGCGGCTTGGCACACCTCACTCAATAATGCCGCATACGAAATATGACGGACATCTCCGGGTTCGCCTTCCCAAATAATGGCCGTGCGTTCACCTAGACCGTTGTTGACATGCCGATCCAAACAATTTTCTGATAAATTAAGCTGTCCATCCGAAAACCATTGATAAAAAGGCGGATTGCTTTCATCCAATGTTTTCGTAAATGGCTTTTTCCATAGCAAGTTTTGACGTGCCAAATCTGCCCAAGATTCTGTAAAATTTTGTTCAAAGCGATCATGTATGGCTTGCCAATCTTGTAAGGATGAAAATGTTGTATCGGATTGTGGTGGCGAGAAAACACGCATTTCTTCTAAAATAGATACCATATTATCTTGCTTCATAAAAATCCCTCCAGACCTTTTTTACCCGATTGAAGTCTGGAAATATATTGCCAACAATCAAGTTAGCTGTCAAAATCAAACACGCTGGCAACACCAAAAAGTAGGAACAAATGAATAAAACTGTAATAGCAAAATACCTGAACCAGCAGAAAGTAAAAGCTGTAAAAAAATTGATTTTGCTAAATCAACAATAAGCTATTCCAAAGAAATCAAGCAAACCCGTGATATTAAAAAAATCATAGGTGATAAGGAAGTAGTCCCTGCCTATGTGTTGACAAAATTAGTCAATATTCTTGATCTAAACTATCCAAAAATATCAAAAAATATTTCTTTCTCATTGCTTGGTTGTTTAATGCTAACAGGCTGTGTTCATGAACGGATGTAACGCACCTTAGTGAAAAAAAGGTCATCCCCGAAAGTACCCTTGCCATATCCACTCCGATGCTTTCCTATACGCCATGCTATTCAAAGGAGAATACTCATGTTTAAAAAAATAATTTTGATGTTTGTTGCTTTGTTCATATCAAGCAATGCCTATGCTCAATGGGATTTGGTGAATGATGATTCCAGCCTACATTTTGTATCAGTGAAGAAGTCCAGCGTGGCTGAAGTCCATCATTTCAAACGTCTGAAAGGATCGATTGATAAGCTTGGTAATATTGTTGTGGCAATTGATTTAAGCAGTGTTGACACCCATGTAGCTGTCCGCAATGAACGTATGAAAAGCATGCTTTTTGAAATTGTAAACTTTCCCACAGCCAAGATGACATCCACAGTAGATCTTCAAATAATTTCAGCAATGGCGAAGGGTGATAGTTTGATGAAAAGCATGACTTTTAGCTTATCTCTACACGGTATATCGCAAAAGCTTGTTGCCAATGTTCGCATTGTGAAACTTTCCAAAAATCAACTTCTGGCAACATCGATTGAACCGATTATTGTTAAAGCCAGTAATTTCAAATTAAGTGATGGCATTGAGAA
>JAUZQL010000291.1 GCA_030950975.1 Mariprofundaceae bacterium
ATGCTATAAGTATGGATAAGAGTATAAAAATAAAATACCGTGAGATGGCATCCTTACTGGCATCGTAAGGTAAGGGCTGCGGAAATAAATAATTGTCTCCGAGACCCTAAGCATCATGTTTCACAGTAAACTGAATAGAGAGGTGAACGATGAAAAAGAAAATAAATATTATGATGGTAGTTTCAATCATGAGTCTAGGCTTAGCTTGGTCGACATCAGCCATATCAGGAACCACTTGGCAACAAGAACAGACACGTGAACATGGTTTTTTTCATTCGATATGGGGTAAAATGAAAAATATTATGCCGAGACGAAATACCAATGCGAATCACCAAGTTACGGCAGTGATTGGTGTGCGAGGTGCAGAAACAACTGAAACAGCTCTCAATCCGCATTGGGAACAAGATCTCGCATCGAATCCAGTGTTTCAGAGCGATATGAAATCATTTGAAACAGCCCGTGGATTGTGTGAAACAGGGGATGCAAGTGAAGGAACGCGCGAGTTTGAAGGGCTCATTGAGACATCATCTTTTAAAAACATTCAATCCAATGGTTTGTTAGCGTTGGCTGCTTGTTATGATCAACAAGGTGATCAAGCTAAAAGTCTGGATTATTTAAAACGTTTTGTGAAAAAGTATCCTAAACATCCTATGACAAAAGATGTCGTCGCATTTATTGCCAGTGTTAAATAGAATTTTTAGTGATAAAAGGTTTCGGGGATGACGCTTCTTCTTTATCAAAGTGTGTAACATCCGTTCGATAAGACTTTCTCATCATGTGTGATCTTTGTGATAAAAAAATATAAAATGGGTTGAAGGAGATAAAATGCGTTGGTTTTTTGTGGCGTGCTTGTGTTTGAATGGGATAGGGAATGTTTATGCGGAAACGTTGGAATCCCCTAATGGTGTCGTTCCTGATACTTCACCTGCTAGTGTTATAGCTCCCAGTATTTCAGCATTACAAAGTGATGCAAAAGATGTTACCAAAATAGCCAATGATCACTTGCGTGTGATGCGAGAAGAAATAAAAAAATCAGCGACAAAAAAAAGTAGCTTTTTATTTTTTTCTTCTTCAATCACACCTTTAAATCAAGCTTTGCTGAATGATTTGAATGATTATTTAAACGTTTATGGGCAAAAATCACTATCGGTTGAGGCAGTTCAATTAAAAGCTATTTTACATAATCGTATGGATCAAAATGAAGCCTTAGCGATGGATTTTTTGACCATTCTATCAGCATATTCAGGCTCTCGTTATGAGAAAGCATCTCGTAAAGGGCTGTCGGATTTATTGAATGATCAACTTAAGTATCATAAAGCCGTGATCGATGATATATTAAATCTTGATTTTTCAACCATGCCAACTCAAGAAGATCGTTTGTTTGCTTTGCTCACAGGTTTATCAGCGATTGATGACAAAGATTTTAATCCAGTCATTGCAAAAGCATGTTCTCAATTTTTAGTGCGTTATCCCGATTATCGTAAGAACGATATGATACAAAATATTTTAGCTGCCCATGCTGGAAAAAATTACCACGTGGCTATTTATCACTACAGAACCTTATTAACGATTTACCCTCAAAGTCATTTACGTCCCAATGCTTTGTATAGTATTGGAGAGATTCAACGCACTGGGCTTAAAGCCTATGAAGATGCAGTTATCAGTTACAAACAAGTCATCAAGCAGTTTTCAAGCTCTGATGTTGCCAAACAATCGTATATCAAATTGGCATTAACCCAAAGTAAACACTTACGCTTGTATCAAGAAGCCTTGATGACCTTGAATACAACGGTAGAAAAATATGCTGACGATCCTGTTGGCAAACAAGCGTTGCAAATGTTGGGTGAGATTTATTCCAAAAAAACCAAAGAATATGCAAAAGCTGTCGAATCATATCGTAAATTATCTACCATTTTCTCAGGTGATGATGGTTTAGAAGCGTTACAAGAAGCTGAAAAAATAGCCTCATCATCCATGCGTGATTATGCTTTAGTGATTGCGATTGATGAACAGTTGATTCGAGATTATGATAATAGCCCATTAGCACCTGAAAAAATGATGAATATTGCGAATATTTATGATAAAAAATTAAAACAAAAATCATCTGCCATTGCAACATATCAGCGTGTGATTGAATCTTATCCCAATAGTAAACAAGCAAAGCAAGCATCCGCTAATATTAAGAAACTCGAAAAAACAGGAGCAAAATCAGGACTATTCTAAAATGGAAGCACTAAGCTGTTTATTTCCTCAAGGTGGTTTATCTAAGCCGCTTAGAGGATTGTATTTGAAACAGGAACTACATAAACAAGCTGCCGTTGATGATGTCCTGATTTATAGCAATTATATTGCTTCTTTGGATGGGCGTATTGCCTTATGGGATTCGAGTACAGATGAATTTTCAGTACCCAAGTCGATTGCCAATGTGCGCGATTGGCGTTTGTATCAAGAATTAGCTGCACAATCCGACATCATGTTGACATCAGCACGTTATTTCAGGCAATTGGCAAAAGGGTGTGCGCAAGATTTATTACCTGTGGGCAAAGGTAAAGAACATGATGATTTACATGCTTGGCGTAAACAGCAAGCACTAAGCCCACAACCTGATGTAATGATTGTTTCATCAAGTTTGGATATTCCTTTGCAAAGTCTTGCCTATGTTTCAGATAGGAAAGTTTGGGTGATCACCACATCTCAAGCAAGTGCAGATAGAAAACGTTCATTGCAAGCGTTGGGGGTCACTATTCTTATCGGTGGCGAGACCTCTGTGCAAGGTGATGTCTTGAAGAAACACTTGATTGATTTGGGGTATCGCAGTGCATATATGATTGCAGGTCCTCAAATTCATCATATATTGCTTCAAGCAGGTGTATTAAATCGTCTATTTCTTACAACACACTTATCTTTGTTGGGTCATGATGTTTTTCATACCTTATTACAAGGTGAGATGAAGCCCATGGCGTGTGAATTGTTATCGCTTTATTTGGACAGTCAGGGGCAACAAATGTTTGGGCAGTATCGTATAGCGCAGATGCAGAATATATAAAAAACGAGGAAATATGTCACAAGCCACCATTGCTATTTTGCCAGCCAAACCTGCACCTTTCCGTATTATTTTTTTATCGCTACCCTTATGGGGTTTATCCCTTGGCTTAAGCTTTTTTATGCCATTAACGGGCATGTTTTCCTTTGTCATTATTGGTATTTGTTTGTTCTGGCTACCTTTTAAAGCAAAACAAGGATGTTGCCCAAACTGCCAACGATTAAAGGTCTTTCCATTTTCAGGTTTTGGTAATCGCTGTAAAGGTTGTGGTTGTGAATTGGTGTTACGGGGTAATGAGATTCATCACATTGAGCCGCGTAAGCAAGCTCGTCATGGTTCAGGTCGCAGATGATTTATTT
>JAUZQL010000292.1 GCA_030950975.1 Mariprofundaceae bacterium
GGGGATTGGTAAAAAAACAGCCCAACGTCTTATTTTAGAACTACAAGGCAAGCTTCAAGCTTCATCCAACACCACTAGCCATAGCCCCGTAAAACACCATTTACAAGATGTGAAATCTGCCTTGTTAAACCTTGGCTATAAATCGCCTGCTATTGATAAGTCGCTTAGTACACTGGATGCTTCATTGGGCTTTGAAGTCTGCTTTAAACATGCTTTGAAACAATTATCATGAATGATGAATCACGGCTTATTACCGCAGAAGCTAAACCAGAAGATTGGGATGCAGCATTACGCCCCAAGCAATTAAATGAATACATTGGGCAACAAAAAATACGTGCCAACCTTGAAGTGTTTATTCAAGCAGCCTGCAACCGTCAAGAATCTTTGGATCATATTTTACTTTATGGACCACCGGGTTTGGGTAAAACCACCCTTGCCAATATTATTGCCAATGAAATGGGTGCAAGCTTTCGCAGCACATCTGGGCCTGTCATTGAACGCCCTGGTGATTTGGCGGCGATGTTAACCAATCTCGAAGAAGGCGATGTGTTGTTTATCGATGAAATCCATCGACTTAGCCCACAAGTTGAAGAAATTCTTTACCCTGCGATGGAAGATTTTCAATTGGATATTATGATTGGGCAAGGTCCTGCCGCACGTTCGATTAAAATGGATTTACCCCGATTTACACTGGTCGGAGCAACCACCCGAGCAGGCTTGTTGACCAATCCTTTGCGTGATCGTTTTGGCATCATTCAACGTTTGGAATTTTATAGCCATAATGAACTAACACAGATTGTAAGCCGCTCATCCAAGCTTCTTAACATACCTTGTACAGATGATGGCTCTTTAGAAATTGCTTGTCGCTCACGTGGAACACCTCGTATTGCCAATCGTTTGTTGCGTCGTGTGCGTGATTTTGCCGAAGTAAGACATGATGGTTTGATTGATCAACAGGTGGCTGATTCATCATTGGATAATCTTGAAGTGGATACCTTAGGACTCGATCAAATGGATCGGCGTTTATTGCTGACATTGATTCAACGTTACAATGGTGGTCCTGCGGGTTTGGATACTTTAGCCGCCTCCATTGCGGAAGAACGTGATACCATTGAAGATGTTTTAGAGCCTTTTTTAATGCAACAAGGCTTAATTTCTCGCACACCACGCGGTCGTATCGCCACCGCATTAGCCTATCAACATTTAGGAAAGACCTTGCCCGATGATGACGCAACTCAGGGTAAGTTATTGTGATTTTTAGGACTCCATCACGGGAATCCTCGGTAATTGATTGCCGAGATGAAAGTGATGTTGTGCGCCAGCACAAGTATATGTAATGTCATTTTTATTATAATATATGGATATATGTTCCATAAAAATATACCATACGTTCATGTCTAGTTTGGTTCACGATAGAACAAGCGTTCATAATATTGGCTATCACATAGTATGGTCAGTGAAATATCGGCGCAAGGTACTTGTTGGAGATGTTGAAATATCCCTGAAGAATATACTCCATAAAATTGCCGAAGATAAAGGATTTACAATCCATGAAATGGAGTGTGACATTGATCATATTCATGTTTTTGCATCAGCAAAGCCAAAAGTTGCACCCTCATATATTTACAAAATGATGAAAGGTATTTCTGCACGAAGGCTGTTCGTCAGGCATCCAGAGTTAAAGTCAAAACTATGGGGCGAGCATTTGTGGAATCCATCAACATATATTGAAACCATCGGGCATATTTCAGAAAATACTGTGCGTAAATATATTGAGGATCAAAAGAAGAAATGAAAGAAATTGTAAATAAAGCATACAAGTTTCGCATTTATCCAAATAATGAACAACAAGTTTTTTTCGCAAAGCATTTTGGATGTGTGCGCTTTATTTACAATCATTTACTTTCAGTTCGTCGTGATGCTTATCAAAAAGATGGTGTGAAACTTAGTGGCTTAGAATGCAAAAAACTTATCCCATTATTAAAGAAACAAGATGAATACGCATGGCTCAAGGAAGTGAATGCGCAAAGCCTACAAGAAGCTGCTTTGAATCTTGAGAAATCATACAAACGTTTTTTCAGTCCATCATTAAAATCTGCTTATCCATCCTTCAAAAGAAAGGGGAATCATGAATCATTTTGTGTGCCGCAGCATTTTACGGTGGATGTTCAGAATAATCAGATATGCATACCCAAGCTGAAAACAAGTATTAAAACTGTCTTTCATCGAAGTTTGAAACACGTTGAGAAGATATGTTCCATCACTATTTCAATGACTCCATCAGGAAAGTATTTTGCATCCATCAATGTTGAAGAAGCGATTGAACATAAAAAACCCGTATCAAAAGTTAGTCCCACTACAAAAACAGTAGGCATCGATCTTGGCATTAAAGATTTACTTGTGGAATCGAACGGCACTAAAATCAATGCCCCCAAGTTTCTCCGAGCTTCGGAAAGGCAGCTAAAAAAAGCCCAACGCCGATTATCGCGCAAACAAAAAGGCTCATTCAATCGTAACAAACAACGTATTCGTGTCGCTGTATTGCATGAAAAAGTTGCGAATCAAAGAAAGAATTTCCTTCACAAAGAAAGCAAACGGATTGTTGACGAAAACCAAGTCATCTATCTTGAATCGCTGAATGTGCAGGACATGATAAAAAATCGACATCTCTCAAAAGCCATATCCGATTGTGGTTGGAGCGAGTTTGTCAGACAGCTTCAATACAAATCACAGTGGGCTGGTGCAATCATTGTTCAAATTGGACGATGGGAGCCATCCAGCAAGCTTTGCTCTACCAAAGGATGTGATTATAAGCATGACACATTAAAACTCTCGGATAGAGAGTGGACATGTCCACAGTGCAACACAA
>JAUZQL010000293.1 GCA_030950975.1 Mariprofundaceae bacterium
AAGAAAGCAGAGCGTGAACAAAAGTGGCATAAGGCTTGGATAAATTATAAGCAGGCAGCAGAGTTTTCAGCCAAACCTGAGGTTTTTGATTCAAATATAGCATCGGTCTACTTGCATCGTGAGCAGTTGCGCTTGAATACCTTGTTGAAGCAAAGACGTTTAGAAGATCATGCCTTGTTGCAAGGTTTGAAAGCGTATCAAATTCCGAAAGGTGTGGCACAACATGATGTCGTGTTTTTAGCGTTTTTAAAACAGCATCACGCTGATTTATCTCAGCGAGCCGAACAAGCTTACGAAGCAGCCAATGCCTATGTGCGTAAAAAGAAGTGGGTTGCAGCTTATGTTTTGATTGAATCACATTTGCGATTGATGCCTGATTCCTCACGTGGCGAAGCTTTGTTGCATACGATACAAAAAGCATGGTTAAAAGGTCTGGTGATTCCTAAAAGCTTGAGTGAAAAAAGAGTCGTAAAGAAGAAAAATAGTGTACCGCCTTCTCCAAAAGAGGTGAAGAAGCCGATTATTTTACCAAAAAGTGTTGCTTTGTCGAAAAGTGATATTCAAGCTTTGATAAAAGAACAAAAATGGATAGAAGCACGTGATGCAGCGCTGACATATCAGGAACAGCAAGGAGAAGGTGCGAATGCTTTGTTGCAAGGTATCAATGTTCAAATCCATCGATTGGCGGAGCAAGCATTTCAACAGGGCGGTGTTGCGTTTCAACAAGAGCATATTGATCAGGCCGTACAATTTTGGGATAAGGCACTGCAATTTGAGCCAGATAATGAAACCTATTTAGATGCCTTAAATCGAGCCTTGTCGCTACAAGAACGTTTGCACTTATTACGCCATAAAAGGTAGGGGATTATGCGAGATACGATTGTTATGCCACGCCGTCAAACACGAAAAATTAGGGTTGGGAATGTTGCTGTAGGTGGGGATGCGCCGATTGCTGTACAATCTATGACCAATACTTTAACCACGGATATTGATGGAACCATTGCACAGGTGCATTCACTGGAAGAAGCAGGTGCAGATATTGTGAGAATTTCGGTGCCAGATGCAGAATCAGCTGCCGCGATGCCTGAAATTTTAGCGCAAACAAATGTTCCGATTATTGCAGATATTCATTTTAGCTACAAAATGGCTTTGTTGGCACTTGATGCTGGTGTACATGGTTTGCGTTTAAATCCGGGTAATATTGGCAGCCAAGATCGTGTGGAACGGGTCGTCAAAGCAGCTCAGGAAAAAGGTGTATCGATTCGTATTGGTGTCAATGCAGGTTCACTTGAAAAGGAATTTAATGAGCAATATGGTGAACCTTGTGCTGATGCGATGGTGGCCTCAGCCTTGCGGCATATCCGTATTCTTGAAGATATGAATTTCAATGATATTAAAGTATCACTGAAAGCGAGTAATATTCCAATGACGGTGACTGCTTATCGTAAATTGGCTGAAAAAGTGGATTATCCTTTTCATTTAGGCATCACAGAATCAGGAAGCCTGTTTGGTGGTACAGTGAAATCATCGGTGGGTTTAGGCTTACTTTTGGCAGATGGCATTGGTGATACGGTGCGTGTGTCTTTGGCAGCCGAGCCCAAAGAAGAAATTAGAGTTGGGTTTGAAATCCTCAAAAGTCTTGGCTTACGTCATCGAGGTGTAAACTTGATTGCTTGCCCTTCATGTGCGAGACAAAAATTTAATGTAATCGAAACGGTGCAAGAGCTTGAAGGACGGCTAGCGCATATTCAAGAGCCTGTTGATGTGGCTGTGATTGGTTGTGTTGTGAATGGCCCTGGTGAGGCACAAGAAGTGCAAGTGGGCATTACAGGTGGTTATCCCACCCATACTTTTTACCATGATGGCGAAAAATTTGGACGTGTAAAATCATCGAATATGATTGATGCACTGGTGGAAGAAGTGGAAAAACGTGCTGCTGTGATGCGTGAACATAAAAAACAGAGTGGGGATGAATGATGAAAAAATATATATTAGGTATGTCTAGTTTGGCAGTGTTGTTTACATTTTCACTGAACGTATGGGCTGAAGATTCAGAACATGAATCAGAAAAAACGAAGAATTATACACAAGCAACAGATGTTCATTCAGCAATGCAGGGCAAAAAAGATTATCGAAAAGAGTGTTCGTCGTGTCATATGGCTTATCCAGCCAACTTTCTTCCCGCTCGCTCGTGGAAAGCATTGCTCAATGATTTGGATGAACATTTTGGTGAAAATGCTGAGCTAGATGCAGAAGATAAACGCAGTATTCTCACCTATTTGGATGCGAACGCATCGGATCATAGCCACAGCCGTTTTGCAGCTTGGATCAATCGTTCGATTTCTCCGAATAAAACACCGTTGCGCATCACTAAAACACGTTATTTTGACCGTTTGCATGATGAAGTACCGACCCGTTTTGTATCAGGAAATCCTAAAGTTCGTTCCTTTTCAAATTGTATCGCATGCCATCGCGGCGCAGATCAAGGTGATTTTGATGAAGATCGTGTGATCATTCCAGGTGTGAAGCGTTGGGAAGATTGAAGTAGGATAATGAATAACTGAGAGAGAACATGTCTAAAAAATTACAAAGTATTCGTGGTATTCATGATGGTTTAGCGACTGAAGTTGCGAAATGGCGAAACATTGAAGATGTAGCTCGTAAGGTATTTACGAGTCATGCCATCTCGGAAGTTCGGCTTCCAATATTAGAGCCAACAAGCTTGTTTGTACGCTCTGTGGGCGAGGAAACAGATATTGTTTCCAAAGAAATGTATGCCTTTGAAGATCAAGGTGGCGATCATATTTGTTTGCGCCCTGAAGGAACGGCTGGGGCAGTGCGTGCCTATTTGCAGGCAGGTTTGACACGAGCAGGTGCGCAGCGTTGGTTTTATATGGGACCGATGTTTCGTCGGGAACGCCCTCAAAAAGGACGTTTACGCCAATTTCAACAGATTGGTGTGGAATATTTTGGCGTGAATGGCCCTGTTGCGGATGTTGAGATGTTAAGGATGGCACAGCAATTTTTGGATGAACTGGGTATTCAGCAAACACGTCTAGAAATCAATACATTGGGCTGTTCAACATGTCGCCCCGCATACCGTGAAACTTTGATGGCTTATCTAAAAGAACGGGCTGAATTATTGTGTGTAACATGCAATGATCGCATCGAAACAAATCCCATGCGTGTGCTGGATTGTAAAAATAAAACGTGCCAAGCCCAACTGCTTGATGCTCCTGAAGTCGTTACTCATGTTTGTGGTGATTGTGATGCTCATTTTACAGGCTTGAAATCAGGTTTGGATGCATTGAATGTCAATTATACCGTCAACCCTCGCATTGTGCGTGGCTTGGATTATTACAATCGTACGGCGTTTGAGTTTGTAAGCGATCAACTTGGCGCACAAGGAACCGTGTTGGCAGGCGGTCGTTATGATGGGCTTGTTGAATCGCTTGGTGGCCCTGCGACCTCAGCCGTTGGTTTTGCGGCAGGTATGGAGCGTTTGGCGATGTTGTTGCCCGATGTGCCTAAACCTCGATTGGATGTGGTGGTAGCAGCTTTGGGCGATGAAAGCTTGCCTTATTCCTTAAGGGTTGCGGATGTTTTACGTCAGCAAGGTTTGATTGTCATTCATGCGGGTGGTGGATCTGCGAAACGGCAATTCAAAATTGCAGATCGTGAAAATTCACGTTGTGTGCTTGTAATTGGCGAAGATGAGGTGTCAAAAGGCGGCGTCATGTTGAAGTATCTTGAAACAGGTAAGCAAGATTTTTATTTATTGGATGACGCTGTGCAGATTTTATTGGCAAGAGACATATAGAAATACGTGTTTAAATGATGCCTAAATCTTGCGCTTAGGATGATTTCTCTGTAGCAAGCGCGCCACTTTACACGTCATTTCATCCAATGTGCTGATTGTTATTTCAATGAAATCAATGAGTTAGAATTGACGTAAGGTTAACATTTGGAGGACTTATGTCTCAATATACAATGAAACAACTGCTCGAAGCAGGTGTTCATTTCGGTCATCAGACCCGCCGTTGGAACCCAAAAATGGCACCTTATATTTTTGGTAATCGTAACGGTATTCATATCGTCGATTTACAAAAAACATTACGCATGGCGAATGAAGCATATTCATTCATGAAAGAGTTGGCGAACGCTGGCGGTCGTGTGTTGTTTGTGGGTACAAAACGTCAAGCCCGCGAAGCCATCAAAGAAGAAGCGATACGTTCCGAACAATATTTTGTCAATCACCGTTGGTTGGGTGGCATGTTGACCAACTTTCAAACAGTGCAGCAATCTGTGCGTAAAATGAAAGAGTTACAGCGTCAAAAAGAAGAAGGTGTCTTTGAACTTCTAACCAAAAAAGAAGCTTTGCAAAAACAACGTGCATTGAGCAAGTTAGAATGTTCATTGGGTGGCATTAAAGAAATGTCGCACTTACCAGACTGTTTGTTTGTGATGGATGTACGCAAAGAAGAGTTGGCCGTAAAAGAAGCTAAAAAATTAGGTATTCCTGTGGTTGCTGTTGTTGATACAAACTGTAACCCAAGTGATATTGATTATATTATTCCAGGTAATGATGATGCGATTCGTGCTGTGCGTTTGTTTTGCGCAAAAACTGCCGATGCGATTCTTGAAGGTGCAGAAGCTTGGAGAATTGAAAATGCTGAAGATGACGAAGATGTTATTGAAGCAATGGTACATGCAGCTGAATCTGATGAATCGTCAGAAGGCGCAGTAGCGTAATTAGATTTTAATAAACTTTGGGGGTGGCGTAGCTGCCCCTTTTTTTTGAATTTAAATGGATATAGAAAAGGACTGGAGGATAAGTCATGGCCAAGATTACGGCTGCTGATGTAAAAAAACTGCGTGAAGCAACGGGCGCAGGTATGATGGATTGTAAAAAAGCTTTGGCTGAAGTGGACGGTGTTCATGATGCGGCTGTAGATTTTTTGCGTAAAAAAGGCTTGGCTGCTGCGTCCAAGAAAGCAGGTCGTGTAGCTGCTGAAGGCGTGGTGTCAACAGCAACGAAAGGCAAGGTATCCGTAGTCTTGGAAGTGAATGCTGAAACTGATTTTGTGAGTAAAAATGAACAGTTTATTGCTTTTGTTGATGCCTTGAAGACTTTGATTTTAGACAAACGCCCTGCCGATGTAGATGCGTTGAAAGCATTGCCTTTTAATGCTGAACTCAATGTGGAACAAGCACTGTCTCAATTGATTGCGACCATTGGCGAAAATATGAGTATTCGCCGTTTTGAAGTGATTGAAACTGAAGGTGTGACAGCATCTTACATTCATGGCGAAGGTCGCATTGCTGTCTTGCTTGCGATTAAGGGTGAAGTATCGGATGAATTGCAAGCGATAGCACGTGGTGTGGCGATGCATGTTGCTGCTGTGAATCCATCATTTATTTCACGTGAAAGTGTTACAGAAGAAGTGATTGAACGTGAACGCAAAGTATTGACAGAGCGTGCTTTGGCAACAGGTAAGCCCGCAGCGATTGTAGATAAAATTGTATCGGGTCAAATGAATAAATTTTATTCTGAAAACTGCTTGTTGGATCAAGCGTTTGTGATGGATACGGATACAACCGTAGGCAAGGCAATCAAGGCTGTTGATGCCAATGCTGAGCTTATTGCCATGGTTCGTTTCGGTTTGGGTGAAGGCATTGAAAAAGAAGAATCTGATTTTGCTGCTGAAGTTGCAGCACAAGTGAACGCTTAAATACGGAGTCTGGATATGACGCATAACACTGGAAAAGTTTCAATGAAGCAGGGGAAGTATCAACGTGTTTTGTTGAAACTTTCTGGTGAAGTGCTGATGGGTCATGATGCATATGGCATTGAACCGAATACCATCAATCGTTTGGCGGCTGAACTCATTCAAGTGAGTCAAAGCGGTGTGGAGTTAGCGATTGTGATTGGTGGTGGTAATATTTTTCGAGGCATGATGGGAACAGCCTCAGGAATGGATCGTGCCAGTGCAGATTATATGGGCATGATGGCAACGATGATGAATGCTGTAGCATTGCAAGATGCGATTGAACGACAAGGTGAGGTGGTGCGTGTCATTTCTGCTTTGCATGTTAAAGAGGTTGCAGAGCCTTATATTCGTCGTCGTGCGATTCGTCATTTAGAAAAAGGGCGTATTCTTATTTTTGCAGCAGGAACAGGAAACCCTTATTTTACAACGGATACTGCGGCAAGTTTGCGCGCGATGGAAATTCAAGCAGAGATTGT
>JAUZQL010000294.1 GCA_030950975.1 Mariprofundaceae bacterium
TTGCCAATTATTTTTTCAAAAATCCTCAGAAATGGCTCAATGTTTGGGAACAAAACCTCTACATCACCAACCCTGATTTAATTTATCCGGGGAATGAAATTTGGTTCAAACCACAAAATCCCAAAGTAAATCAAACGCCAAATCAAGCGCCATTAAAAGCAGATAGCAGTGTACCTGTCTTTCATCCACAACCCAAAATCATCAACAAGCCTGTACAACGACTCACACTAGCATCCGATAACAGCGTGCTTCTTACCGCACTACTTCATCAAGATTTCATCAGTCCACACGCAACAAAAGGTGTAGGTTATATCGTCGGAGCCAAAGATGATCGCCTACATTTTGGTATCAATGATATTGTTTACCTGAACATTAGCTATCCCACGCATATCAATGATTCTTTTGATATTTTTCGTACAGGTGATGCCATTCAATCGCTTGATCATGAAAAAACAGTCGGACTGTTGGTTCACCACCTTGGGACGATTCAAATTATATCCGAAGATAAAGGGGTATATCGTGGCATCGTGACCCAAGCATTTCGTGAAATCATGCGTGGCGATATTTTAAAACCTGCTCAAAAAACCAACGCACACATCACTCCTATCATGCCCAAACAAAAACTATCAGGGCATGTTCTTTACATTCAAAACAACGGTACCGCAGCAGGACAAAATCAAATCATTGGTATCAATATCGGACTAAAACACGGCTTGAAAAACGGCATGGTTTTATCCGTTTATCGCCCTGGTCGTCATATTGAAGATCAAACAAAGGAACGGGCAATCACCTTACCCAAAGAAAATATTGCCAAAATCATCATTCTTAACACACAAGCTGATGCTTCTTTAGCATTGGTCACGTATTCAACATCCGCGATTCATTTGGGTGATATTGTTGGCAATAGCCATCCATAATTAGATCATCCATGTCTCACAACATGAATGAATCCTTGAGCTTCGTAGCGAATAATCCTACATCATCTGCTTTGGCAGCTTTAAGATTATCCTTGGCACACGGCATCGGAACACATATTGCCAAGCAACTGATTGAAACATGTGGATCGATTGAAGCCATCTGGCAACACAATGCTGAAACATGGGCGAACATTCCCCGAGTTGGTCCGAAACTCTTGGCTGCGCTGGAAACCGCACGACACCAATCTTTGGACAATATTCTCCAAACTTGCCAAGAGTATCATCTGCATCTCATCGGCATGGAAGATGATGTTTACCCAACGCTTTTGCGTGAAATAGACGATGCCCCTTTAATACTGTTCGTTCAAGGAAACCTTGAAGCCTTACAGCATAAGCATTGCCTTGCCATGGTCGGATCTCGTAAATCTAGCCAAGAAAGCAAATTGATTGCTCGCCGTTGGAGTCAATACTTTTCAGATTTAGGCATCTCTATCATCAGTGGCATGGCATACGGCATTGATGCCGCTGCACATCGAGGTGCTTTGCAAGGAAACACACCGACCATCGCCATCTTAGGTTGCGGACTTGCCACCCTTCAACATCGGCAACAAGAACAAGTGGCTGCCATTATTGAGCATGGTGGTTGTGTCATCAGTGAATATTTACCCACCCAAACGGCTCGACCTGAATTTTTTCCACGCCGCAACCGCATCATTGCAGGCATGAGCCAAGGCACGATTATTGTCGAAGCTGATATTCGTTCGGGTTCGTTGATTACTGCCCGACTTGCCAATGAATATGGGCGTGATGTTTTTGCTGTACCCGGTTCAGTGCTTCATGATGGTCATGCAGGTTGTCATCAGTTGATTCGTGATGGTGCGGCTTTGTTGACCGATGATGTCGAACACATCATCCAACACTTAGCTTGGCAACTTCAATCCACGCCTAAAACCATCATTCAAGGCGAAAATGAGCTTGAAAAGCAGATTATTACCGCATTACAGCGTGAAACCCTGCATTTGGATGCTTTATCTGAATCATGTGGCTTGACCGTGCCGCAGCTTTCCCCCATCTTGCTCGCGCTTGAGCTACAGGGGGTCATTGAGCGTTTACCTGGTAGCCGATATACGCTTGGAGGCTGATACATGAGCGCAGTTGTTGTGGTGGAATCTCCCGCCAAATCAAAAACCATCGAAAAATATTTAGGTAAAGGATACAAAGTACTGGCTTCTTATGGTCATGTGCGTGCTTTTCCTAAAAAGGATGGTTCTGTTGATCCTGAAAATAATTTTAAACTCACATACGAAGTGATTAAAGACAAAGAAAAACGCATTGCTGCCATTGAAAAGGCATTAAAACGTGCTGATACGCTTATTCTTGCCAGTGATTTGGATCGCGAAGGTGAAGCGATTGCTTGGCATGTTAAAGATGAATTGGAATCTCGCGGTGCATTAGAAGGCAAGACTATCCAGCGCATTACCTTCAATGAAATCACCAAAACAGCCATTCATCACGCCATTAAAAAACCTTCCAACATCAATATGCCTCTCGTTGATGCCCAACAAGCTCGCAGTGCCTTGGATTATTTGGTTGGTTTCACCTTATCTCCCTTATTGTGGCGGAAAGTTCGTGGCGGACTTTCAGCAGGGCGTGTTCAATCGGTTTCTTTACGTTTAATTTGTGAACGTGAGCAATATATTCGTGATTTCAAACCCAAAGAATACTGGACGATTGAAGCATCCTGCCAACATCAAACATCCCCCTTCACTTCCCAATTACACGCCATGAAAGGAAAAACCTTAAGCAAATTTGCCCTCGATCATGGTGTTGCGGCACGTAAAGCTGCTAAACAAGTCGAACAAGGCAGATTCAGTGTTGCCGATATTCAGAAAAAGAAAGCCAAGCAACAACCCGCCCCACCTTTTATCACCTCTAGTTTACAAATGGATGCATCACGTAAATTAGGCTTTACGGCACGCAAAACCATGCAAATCGCACAAAAATTGTATGAAGGTATTGAAGTCGATGGTGAACCTGTCGGCTTGATTACTTATATGCGTACCGATTCCATCGCTTTATCCAGTGATGCTTTAGCTGATATGCGTGATTATATTGATGCAACATGGGGCAAGGATTATTTACCTACCAAACCACGCATCTTCAAATCCAAGAGTAAAAATGCGCAAGAAGCCCATGAAGCCATTCGCCCTACAGCTATCACACGCACACCTGCCTTGATGAAAACAACCTTAGATGCCGATGCTCTAAAACTGTACACCTTAATTTGGAAACGTGCTTTGGCATCGCAAATGAATCCTGCGATTTTGGATCAAGTGCGTGTGGATATGAAATCCAAAGATTTGGTCTTACGCGCCAATGGTTCCGTTTTGACCTTCCCTGGTTTCCGAAAGTTATACATTGAAGGCACCGATGAACCATCATCACAAAGCGATAAAGATCGGCTTTTACCTGCCATGCAAGTAGGCGATGCGATTGACATCAAAGAAGTCTTACCCAAACAGCATTTTACCGAGCCTAAACCTCGTTTTAGTGAAGCAACCTTGGTCAAAGAGCTTGAAAGTCATGGCATTGGTCGCCCTTCCACCTATGCTACTATTTTGAATGTGTTACGTGAACGAAAGTACGTCAACATGGAGAAAAAACGCTTTATTCCCACGGATGTGGGTGAAATTGTCAGTCGTTTCTTAAGCACTTATTTCAAAGATATTATTCATACAGGCTTTACCGCTGATATTGAAGATAAATTGGATGCTGTCGCACGCGGTGAACGTGAATGGCGACCCTTATTGCATGATTTTTGGATACCTTTCAAAGAACGTGTTGATGACACGATGGAAAACGTCAAACGCTCCGATGTAACGCATGAAGAAACCGATGAAATCTGCACCGAATGCGGCAAAGCTATGGCGATTAAATTAGGGCGTTATGGCAAATTTTTAGCCTGTACAGGCTATCCTGAATGCAAACAAGCACGCCCACTTGATGGGGATGCTGAAGCTCCTGAACCTGAGCTATCCGATCAGAAGTGTGAACTGTGTGGTGAGTTTATGCTCATTAAACAAGGTCGTTACGGAAAATTCTTAGGCTGCTCCAAGTACCCTGAATGCAAGGGCATCCAACCCTTAGAAAAGCCAAAAGATACGGGTATTGCTTGCCCAGATTGTGGTGAAGGCACTTTTTTGGAAAAGAAATCACGCCGAGGTAAGGTGTTTTATTCCTGCTCAAAATACCCCAAATGCAAAAAAGCTTTGTGGAATAAACCCATTGAAAAGGCTTGCCCAGAATGTCATGCGCCCTTTGTGACTGAAAAAATCACCAAACGCCGTGGCACAGAACACGTTTGTGCAGCCGATGATTGTCAATGGATTGAGCAAATCGAAGCGCCTGAATAATAGCGTGGCACTGCATTACCGATTGGGCAATGTCGATGATATTGATGCTGTTTTTTCCCTCAATCAACAAAGTTTTTCTGAAGCTTGGTCAAAAAAATCCTTGCTCGATGTGATGTTGGCAGGCTTTGATTTGTATATCTGTGAAGATGGCGATCTGCTGATTGCTTATCTGTTAAGCCAAGATATTTTGGATGAAACTCATATCATGCAAATCGCAGTCTTGCCCGACTATCAACGACAAGGCATTGGGCGGCAACTGACACAGTGGTTATTCAACAATAAATCGGAACAAAGTCTAATATTACTCGAAGTACGCGCTTCCAATAAGGGAGCGCAAGCCATGTATCAAGGCTTAGGTTTCCAACATATTGGCACACGCAAAGCTTATTATAAGGCTAGAAACATCGGTGAAACACCTGAAAATGCAATCGTGATGCAATATATGACATCGAGAAAGATAATCTAACGATCATAGGCTCTGTGGTGGTTTTTTTCTTTTTACCACAGAGGCGCAAAGGCACAGAGAACAAGCACCATAAGGAAAATTCAACATGTTTTGGGAGTACGGCTTTAGCCGTGCCTTTATCAACTCAATGGGCGAGGCTAAAGCCGCACTTCCAGAACAAATCGAAATACTGAACACAATACACTTGACCATTATATCTATTTAGAGATAATTTAATGCAAATGAAAAAGAAATTAAACAATTTATATTGGGTGGGTTCATCCAAAAAAGAGCTTGGCTCATTGCCTAGCGAAGTTATAGATATATTCGGTTATGCGTTGCACTTGGCTCAATCTGGCTTAAAGCATAATAAGGCAAAACCATTGAAAGGATTGAATGGCGTGCTTGAGGTTTCTGAAGACTTCAAAAAAGACACATACAGAGCTATTTATAGCGTTAAGTTTAAAGATGCTGTTTATGTGCTGCACTGCTTTCAGAAGAAATCGAAACAAGGCATTAAAACACCCAAGCCAAACATGGATATGATCAGAGAACGATTGAAAATGGCTAAAACTCATGCAGAAGGAGAAAACAATGATTGATATCGAAAAATCAAGTGGAAATGTATATTCCGACCTTGGGCTAGCTGACCCTGAAGAAATGCTTGTTAAGGCTCGCCTTGCAGCCAAAATTGGAGAAATTATCAAGCATCGGCATTTAACGCAGCAACAAGCCTCTGAAATTCTCGCTATGCCTCAATCAAAAATATCCAACATGCTACGCGGTAACTTTCGAGGCATTAGCGAAGCAAAAATGCTTGAATGCCTCAACCTGTTAGGAAGAGATATTCAGATCGTCATTAAGAAGACCAACCATACACATAGCGCAGGGCATACCAGCGTGGTGTTTGCTTGATTTCATACACACGTTATTTTTTCTTTTACCACAGCGGCACTTAGGCGTAACTGATCCCTGGGAGTACGGCTTTAGCCGTGCCTT
>JAUZQL010000295.1 GCA_030950975.1 Mariprofundaceae bacterium
AAGGCGTTACTGTTTATAGCAAGCGATTGCCAGACCATAGCATTAACATTATGGGAACCCATCCTGGTGCTTCCAGCGGCTTTAAATATATTCATCATGTAAGCCTATAAAGAAATCAAAATTGATGGCTTTGCGCTCAACAACACTGCTATGGTGTGTGTTTTTTATCACCCCTTATTTCACAACCAATATCTTAGATTATTGGGTTGCCACAGATTTACTTGCTTTAGGCACTGCTTTACTTGCAGCCGCATGGATGCAATACACAGCCCCACCTGAAAAGAATCCAAATTCTTGGATTTTGTTGGTTTTATTTCTCATACCCGTATTCATTCACCTTGTCATTCAAGATACCCCCAATCCATGGGGTTTAGTGAAATATAGCATTTATATTACGGCTGTTTTTCTTATGTTTCGAATGAGCCAAGCCTCATCCCATGAGTGGATTCAAAGCACTTCATGGATTGCATTGCTTGCCATCACGGGCAATGTTTATGCGTTGACGGGTGTGATGAATAATTTTCAGATTTTCCCCGAAGATCAAACATCTTTGTTTGCACTTTGGAGTTTTTTTCCAGATTTCGCAGGGCCACTTTTGCAACGCAATCTTGCCACATTATTTTTATTGATTGTGGTGATTTCTTTATGGGTCAAAAGCATTCGTGATGCTTGGGATAAACGCTGGCTTGTCGCTTCTGTTTTACCCTGTGCCATTATTTTGATTAGCAACAGTCGCAGTGCCATGTTATTTCTGATATTGCTTGTGATTGTTTTGTTTGTTTTACATCCCAAAAAGAAAAGCTGTTTTTTACATTTGTCGGCGGTGTTAAGTGTCAGTTTATTGATTGCTTTTCAATGGCATGATGCACTGCAAAGCATTCAACCAAGCATTACGCACTTGGGTTCACGGCTTACAGAAACAGGTGTTTCTGCTCGTTTGAATATTTGGTATAGCTCATGGTTCATGTTGATGGATCACCCTTGGATAGGGATTGGTTCAGGCAATTTGGCTTCGTATTTTTCTGATTATCAAGGTCAATCCTTAGCCTTGCACCCCGAATGGATAGAAATGGATAGCATTACGCCGTGGAGTCATAATATTATTTTGCAACACCTTGCCGAAGCAGGTTTGTTGGGTGGCGCATTTATTTTTCTATTGATCGGCATCATTGTTCGCCGTATTTATCATATCCTTCAAACACCCAATCCCATACAACACCCTTCGTTCAGCGCAGTCCTGATTGTTAGTCTGTTACTTCTTCATGGGCTTATTAGCATTAGTTTGTTACAGGGATTTTTTCTTGCTTTGTTCGGGCTTTATCTTGCAGCACTATTTCCATGTTCGCTTGAAACACGTTCTTCACCCCAAACCATTGCCTCAGCCTTATATGTTCTGCCTGCTTTTTATTTGTTATTGATTGCTTATCAATATATTCATACCCAAGCCAATATTCGCGCTGTGTTTGATGATAATCCTGATAGTTCACGTTTTATTTCGGCAGTTGCCCCCGCTATTGATAATCCTTGGCAGGCTAGGGTTGGGCTTGCTTATTTGTTTGTGAATATGGATTTAACCCATGCACCCGCCCATCAATGGGTGAACCTTTATCCTTATCTTTATGAATATTGGCTTCTTTGTCAGGAACCTTGGGGATTAAAACGTTTGATTTTACAAGCCCATTTGGCAGATAATTCGCTGTCTGAAATATATTTAGCAAAACAATATCGTAAAAATTTTCCTAAAAACGTTTGGAATAAACAACTTCTTCAGCATATTCAAGTTGGGCATCAAAAACATGAAGCATTGGAAATGCAATAGTATTCATGGTTCAATATTTTTTAACATTTTAATACTTGAATTTTTATGCCAGAAACCCTTTTATGATCTATGGGGGTAAGCAATGAATATCATGAAATTGAATGCGTTCACGCATTATAAAGCATTATTTATAGCGATTTGTATTGTTCTTTTATGCTTGAATATAAGCGTGAACAAAGGTTTTCAAAAGCAATCGCACGAACAGAATCCTGATGCGTTCACCATTCCTGCCCAAGTGATGAAACATGTGTCCTTGGGATACAATCATTTTGCTGCCACATGGATGTGGTTCAAAACCATCGCTTATTATGGTTCGCACTCGGAAGCTACTAACTACAGCTATCTTGCCCATGAGCTGCATAGTATTGCTCAACTCAACCCTCAATTTGAACCTATTTATTATATGGCTGCATCGGTATTTCCTTGGGGTACAAAGAACACCATATTGAGCCAGCCTTTTGTATTGCAAGCCATGATTGCGTTTCCGAACGATTGGCGTTGGGCTTATTATCGTGGTTTTAATAGTTATTGGTTCGATCATAACAGTGAAGTTGCAGCTCATTATTT
>JAUZQL010000296.1 GCA_030950975.1 Mariprofundaceae bacterium
TCTCCCTGCCGCAATGGGGCGTTGTTGGGTGCGTTCCACATGTGGGTCAAAATCACGATCCGCATAATCATTGATGATGCAACCTGCTGAACGCATCAGTACAACACCACCCACAAACACAAGTATATTCAAGCCCGAAGGTTGCCCTGATGATGCCGCCAAAAGTCCCCATAAGGTTGGCCATAACAACAGCCAATAACCCACGGGCTTATCCACACGCATCAATTGCAACCAGTCTTTCACTGTTCCAACAGGAGATAAACTCATCGATCACCACTCAAACGTTGAATTTCTTGCCAAAATTCAGGTCTAAAAATTTCCACCACCAACGCTTGTGTCCCGACAGACGAACGCAACACAGAGCGTCTGCCCCATCGTCCATCAGCCAATTGAGTAATACTTAAATCAGAACGTGCTAAGGATAAACCACGTTCCGCCAGAAGGTTTGCCAAAGGTTTGATACCTGCTTCCAGTTCTTTAATCACCACTGCTGGTAAATCACGCAAAGGCAACACTGATTCCGCATCAAACATCACAGCACCTTGATAACATAAGGATACTTGACGGCGTAACGCATAATCACCCTGCTGGCAATGCAGAAGTTCAGCTTCATCTTGTGAAACTTTATCCATACATTGTTCATGCAACTGAACCTTTAACGGCATCGAATAGTGTTGTTCTAAGAAATTGGTCAGTATTGTAGTCACAGTCAATACGACTTTGAGTGATTGTTGATGCCTACCTTCTGCTAACCAATCTCGAACCAAACGCCAATCTTCATTTTTCCATTGATTTACAAACATGATCGCATCATGTGTGCAGACTAGCGACGGTCAAGCTTGCGGTTTGCCAAGATTTTCGCTGCAATGGGCAATATGCCACATTGCCGAATTTTTTTTCCACAACCATTAGCACTTCATACCAGCCTTCCTATTGCTGAAAATATCACCCATTACCTCCGTCACGTCATGCGTTTACATGAAGGTGATTTCATGACTGTTTTTGATGGGCAAGGAGGAGAGTATCAAGCTCGCATTGAACAGCTTTCAAAACAACATGCGAGCTGCTACCTCACCTCTTTTGAGGATGTTTGCCGTGAACTTCCTATCCCCATCCATATTATTCAATGTGCCAATAAAAGTGAAAAAATTGAAACAGTGTTGCAAAAAGGTACGGAACTCGGTGCAGCAAGCTTTCATATTACCAATAGTCAACGCTCTGTTCTTAAGCTATCAGGCATCAAACTCAACAAAAGATTAGAGCGATGGCAACGTATAATCATTGAAGCTGCCGAACAAAGTGAGCGCACCTCCATCCCCAAACTACATTGGCACGCCCATTTATCAGACATCCCTTCTTTTGAGCATGGCTATGCTTTGCATCCTCATCAATCGACACCTTGGCAGAAGCTAAGAGAACATCTTTGCCAAGCTCACTCCCTTGCGTATGCCATTGGTCCTGAAGGTGGTTGGAGCAACGATGATTTAAACGTATTTGCGGATAAGGGTTTTCAAAATATGACGTTCGGCTCGCGAATCATGCGCACGGAAACCGCCGCACCTGCACTTTTGGCAGCAACACAAGCGTTACTTTAAGGATGTTATGAGCTTTGATGAAAAAAAACGTCATCAGCGATGCAGCTTTTCAGGCTTCTCCACCGACTTTGATGTCGCCATTAAATCCGCATGAATACGGTCAAAAGCAAGGTAAGCTTTGCGGGTTTCGTCTTTGGGTATATTTTTACGCAACCAGTGAATTAAATCCGTCCACATTTTCATACTTTGAGCATGACTCGGCATAATGCCAGCATACGGAAGTTCAACAGTTACGACTGGAATCCGATGTTGCACCCCTGCTGAGTTACCCAAAGAACCTGGATATGTACCAATCAAATGCAAGTGAAGTATGCCCAATTTTCTAGGGCCATGCGGTGGTCCATCAAAATCCAAGACACCATAAGGTGCATGAACCGATACAATCACATCAGGTTGAAAACGCTTAATTTCTTGGTAAAGCCAAGCACTTTCAGGTTCGCTCAAAGCTTCAGAACCAGGGTAACGGCGTGGGTCATGTCTTGTTTTATGCCAATAAGCGGTAGTGCGTTGCTGCCAGAAAGGTGTCGGCATATTTCGATTTAAATCGACTCCATGCGCATTCAAGCGTGACGAATGTCGTTGCAATAAACCATCGGGATTCAATAACGGAACAACATGCCAATGAAACAAGCCCGAATGATGTCGATTCAATATCTTCATCCAACGAAACATGATGCTGACAGCAGCATATTCATCACCATGCGTTCCACCAATGAATAACACACGTCCTTGTGGTGTTCGTTTTTTTAGCAGGGGTGGATATTCCTTGATTAAAATACTTTGCCCATTGACGGAACGTCCAGCGCTATCCTTCAAGCCTTGTTGTAAACATTGATGCACACTCACACTACCTAATTTATGTCCAATGCGAAGGCATTCATCATGCACGGCTTGGCTACTTGCTTGAGCTTCCGATATATACAAAAAAGCACCGTAAAAAATTAAAAAATATTTCAATATCATCGTGTGAAGCGTAAAGATTTTTCTGTCATGTTCCACTGCTACATTCGCAGCGATTGAAAAACATATATAGATGGGATAGAAACGTGCCATGAACGTTTCTTTTCTTTTCCCTCTTGCTGGTATTTTTACCTTAATCAGTGCCTATTTCATTTGGCAAAAAGCCTATCGCAAAGATCATCTTAGCGAGTCTCGTACTGAAGCTTTGTTGCTAACATTACAAAGTATTTCAGCCATACTTACGACACTCGGCATTGTCTTGCTTCACCCCATCGAAGCACAAAATATTCATTTTAGTTTAATGGAAGCTACAGCTAGTGCGACATTATTGGTTCAATTGATGTATATTTTCGGCTTATTTCGACATGGCATTCAAGGTTTAGGGCTCTTTTTATTACCTGTGATTGCCCTACCCTTATTATTCGCCCCATTTTTACCCATTGATGCTTCAACCCAACCCATTCACACCTCATCCATCTTAGAAACAGGGCATTTGCTTATCTCCATGATTGCTTATGCAGTGCTCACCATGGCCGCTTTTCATGCCGTGATGCTTTTACTGTTGGATCAAGCATTAAAACGTAAAACCATTCATCCCGTGATTCAAGCCATGCCACCACTGATGTCACTGGAAACATTAATGATGAGTTTGCTTCGTTGGTCGGTTTGGTTGTTATTGGTCAGTATTTTAACGGGACTTGTATGGCAGTGGGTTGATTTCTCAAACTTTGCCATATTGAATCATAAGGTTCTTTTGGCGTTATTTTCTTTTGGCTTACTTTCTTGGCTCATTCAGCAACAACGCAAAGGTATTTGGCATGCTCGTCGAACCAGTCAACTGCTATTGGTGGCATATGTGCTGATGTTATTGGCTTATTTTGGTGTGCATTTAATCAAAGCGTGGGTGGGCTAAGGCTTTTTCAGAAACCTAAATCATCATGGAAAATTTTGCTTTATCCTTCCCGATTGCTTTAAGCCTTCTATTTCTTTTATTGCTGTTATCTGCGTTTTTTTCCAGTTCTGAAACAGCTTTAACCCGTGCCAGACGCGCACGTTTACGCATATTGGGTGAGCAAGGTAGCCGTGGCGCTCAAACCGCAGAAAATCTTTTAAAAGAACCTGAAAAAATGCTTTCCGCTATTTTATTGGGCAATAATTTTGTCAATTTTGCAGCCTCCAGTTTAACAGCGGCTATTTTTGTAGCTGCTTTTGGCGATGCTGGTATTTTATATGCGACACTAACGATGACAGTTGTCGTCGTAATCTTTGCAGAAGTATTGCCCAAAACCATTGCGGTTGCTTATGCTGAAAACATTGCCTGTAAAGTTGCCTTACCTTTAAGATGGCTTCTTTACCTCTTTCACCCGATTATTTTTATGTTGATGTATGCCATCGATTTCATGAAATATATTTTACATGTTCCCAAGCATCAGGAAGTCGGATTTAGCCATCAAGAGCTTGCGACGATGGTGGATATGAGTGCTGAATCAGGTTTACTGGATGATGCGCGTGAACAAATGCTTGCCAGTAGCTTGAGTTTGCATGAAGTGCCTGTGAAACAACTGATGACACCACGCAAAAATATCATCATGTTGGATGGTGCAATGTCGGTGAAGGATTGCCAACGCATCGCCTTGGATCAACCGCATTCTCGTTTCCCCGTTTTTCTATCTCAACAAGATAATATCATTGGTATTATTCATTTGCGTGAACTCATCAAACTGCAAGATGAAGAACAAAGCCTTGCCCATGCCACGATTTGGAAAACGCCCCTTTATACACCTGCCAATCGTCATGCTTTAAGTCAGTTGTTTGATTTTCAGAATCAACATCAACATCTCGCTATTGTGGTAGATGAACTTGGGGATATTGAAGGTTTGATTACCTTGGAAGATATTTTAGAAGAAATTGTTGGCGAAATTGTCGATGAATCGGATATTCCAGTATCTTCAGAAATCTGGCAACAACCCGATGGTTCTTTGGTGGTCACTGCCACTGCGAATGTCCATGATATCAATCAAATATTAGATAGTGATTTACCTGAGACAGGTGCAACCACTGTGGGTGGTTTGATGGTTGAGATTTTGGGTAAACAGCCTGATAG
>JAUZQL010000297.1 GCA_030950975.1 Mariprofundaceae bacterium
TTTCTTGAAGAATTGGCGAAACTATCTGTGTGGTTCAATGATCCCAAAGGCAGTTTGCAAACATCCATGCAACATTTGGAAGATATTACGCATGGCATTCAAGGTGATGATTTAGCAGCAACCATCAAGACCTTACAACAAATGATTAAAGATTTGGATCAAGTCGTGGCTTCAGTCCATCAAGAAAAAATTGTGCCCCATCTACAATCAACATTAATAAGCTCAAATGAAGTCATGAAGAGTTTGAAACCTGCAAGTGATAGTCTTGGAGAGCAGGCTCCTAAAGCTTTAGAAAAACTTAATGTGTTATTAGATCAAGTCAATCAACTTTCCGAAGAATTAACCGTGGCATCATCTGATTTAACGCAATTAACACCTGAACTACCTGGGGTCGCAAGAGAAGCCAAAGCAACCTTAGAAGAAATGAAGTTAACCTTACAGAAAATCCAACATTCATGGTTATTTGGCGGCGGAAAAGTGCCTAAATCGGTCGTAGATAGTGTCGAAATTGCACCGCCCATATTGGAGGTGCAACCATGAGAATCTTACTTGCATCGTTGTGTCTTCTGATATGCCTAAGTAGCTGTGGTGGTAAGTCCAAACCTTATATTAAGAATCCATACGAAAATCAGATGAAAGATTTTACCCATATGGGTGTCCAAGCCATGCATGAGGAACGTTGGAAATCTGCCGAACATTCCTTTGCCCGTGCCTTACAAATGGCGCAGTTGTTAAGTGATCCTTCCTTGGAAGCAAGGGCTTGGTACAATGATGCGATGGCATGGAAAGCTATGGGTGATATTGAGAAAGCGAAAGATGCCTTACAACAAGATCTTCGTATTTCAGATCATCACCACCTCACCAACAGTGCTAGTCGCGCACAAATCCAATGGGTTCTTTTGCATGATGGTCAAGGCGAACTCCCCACGTTGGAACAAACTTGGCATGCTGATATGGCATTAAGCTTGGCTTATGTGTTAAGCAAGCAGCAGAAATTCCAACAAGCAGAACACGCTTATCTTTATGTTTTACAGCATGCTGACGATAAAAAGAGTGGTTTATTATTGCAAGCACGAGCCATGTTGGGCTTGGCAATAGTATCAAAGCATATTGAGCATGCTAGATACATACCTTGGACACAACGTGCCTTAAAACTTTTTCGCCAAGTCGGTGCACCACAAAAAACAGCGCAGACACTCTTGATGATGGCATCCGATAAGCATTATACACTCAAGCAACGGAAGGATGCCGCCATGCGTGCGAAAACCATCTATCATATTTTACAAAACAAACATGCTGAAGATCGCACAGAAGAAATTTTGCAGGGCATGGATTTATTTGAAGGCGGTGAAGATGAAGAATAAGTTAAGCTTAACGCTTCCTGCGCAGTGCGATTGTGTATTCATTTTACGTTCCATGGTGAACGTTCTTTGTAAACGCTCAAAACTTTCAGCGATTGAAAAAAATCGTGTCGGTTTAGCTGTCGATGAATTATATGCCAATATTGTTCGACATGGTTATCAAGGTGAACCCAAACCGCTGACATTTGATGCTGAGATTATGCATGAAAATGAAGCGTCTGAAGCCTTGATGTTTACCTTTCAGGATTGTGCGCCCGTGTTTGATATATCGGCTTGGAAATGCGGTGAGATTGAACCTTGTTGTGCAGAAACAATAACAGCAGGGGGCTTAGGTATTCCATTGATTCATGCGATTATGGATGAAGTGAAACATGAAGCACTCGAGCATGGCAATCGTTGGACATTGTTATATCGATCTAAAAAAAATATAAAGAAAGAGGTGTGTGATGCTTGAAGTAGAAGTAAAAAACGTCAATGAACATGAAACTTGGGTACAGCTTACTGGAGATGTCAATATTCAAACATCACCCAGCTTGAGAGCCAAATTAAAACCTTTGTTTGAACAAAAAGGTGGCGATATTCATATTGATTTATCAGGCGTGTCTTTTATGGACTCTTCGGGTATTGCGACATTGGTGGAAGGCTTGCAGTGGGCGAGAAATAGGGAGGGTCATTTTGTCTTGCATGATTTACAAGAGACCGTGAATGATATTTTTGTTTTGGCAAAATTGGATACAGTGTTTGAAATGGCTGGCAAACCAGCATGAGTTTAAGTGATTTGCGCTCATTTATTCAAACACTTGAACATAAAAAGCTTTTAAAACGTATTGACTGTGAAGTAAGCAGTGAATTAGAAATCACTGAAATTTCAGACCGCGTATTAAAAGCTGGTGGCCCAGCTTTATTGTTTGAGCATGTTAAAGGTTATTCCATGCCTGTGTTAAGCAATCTTTTTGGTACAGCCGAACGGATTGCTTTGGGTATGGGGCGCGAATCTGCCGATGAATTGCGTGGCATTGGTGAACTTTTAGCCTATTTGAAAGAACCTGAACCACCCAAAGGTTTAAAAGATGCGTGGTCAAAGTTTCCGATTTTGAAAAAAGTCATGGATATGCATCCTAAGACCATCAAAAAAGCACCGTGCCAAGAAGTGGTGTGGCGGGGTGATGATGTTGATTTACATCAACTTCCCATTCAAACCTGCTGGCCTGACGATGTCGCACCTTTATTAACATGGGGGCTTGTGGTCACCAAAGGACCGAACAAAGACCGTCAAAACATGGGCATTTATCGCCAACAAAAGTTGGGGAAAAATAAATTAATCATGCGTTGGCTAAAGCATCGTGGTGGTGCGCAAGATCATTTGGAAGCTAAAAAAAGTGGTGCAACATCGTTTCCTTGTGCTGTGGTCATTGGGGCTGATCCTGCCACCATTTTAGCGGCTGTAACCCCGATTCCAGATACTCTTTCTGAATATCAATTCGCTGGTTTATTACGTGGAAAACGTACTGTG
>JAUZQL010000298.1 GCA_030950975.1 Mariprofundaceae bacterium
GGATGCCGTAGCTTCGATGTTGTATTTGGATTATTCGCGTGAAGATGGCGAATGGTTACCCAATAAATTTGGTGGACGTGAAAATATTGATGCCGTTGAATTTCTCAAACAGTTTAATACCTTGGTACATGAACGTCATCCAGGTGCTGTAACAATGGCAGAAGAATCAACCTCTTGGCCGATGGTATCTCGCCCCGTTTATTTGGGTGGATTGGGCTTTACCATGAAATGGAATATGGGCTGGATGAACGATACACTTTCCTATTTTGAAGAAGATCCAATCAATCGTAAATACCATCATCAACAGCTTACTTTTTCTTTGGTATATGCGCATACTGAAAACTTTATTTTACCTTTTTCACATGATGAAATTGTGCATGGCAAAGGTTCGATGCCTGAAAAAATGCCGGGGGATGATTGGCAGAAATTTGCCAATTTACGGTTGCTTTATGCTTATATGATGACGCATCCAGGTAAAAAATTACATATGATGGGCATGGAGTTTGGGCAATGGCCTGAATGGAATGAAAATGTGTCCTTAGCATGGGATCAATCGAATTTTATGCCACATCGTGGTTTACAACTGATGATGCGTGATATCAATCATCTTTATCAAGATATACCTGCTCTTTATGAAATTGATTTTGATCATACAGGTTTTGAATGGTTGGACTGTGATGATGCAGAACAATCCTTGTTGAGTTTTATACGCCGTGATAAAAATGGTGGTGAAGTGATTGTTGTGTTGAATTTAACACCTGTACCTCGTTTGGGTTACCGTGTAGGTGTGCCAAAAGTGGGCGTGTATCAAGAGCGTTTGAATACAGATGCCACAATTTATGGCGGTTCAAATATCGGCAATCAAGGTAAAGTGAATGCCGAAGCAGTGCCTGCGATGCGTCAAAAGCAATCGCTATTGATTGATTTACCACCGTTGGCAGCGTTGATTTTCCAACCCATGACAAGTCAAGGAGTGATTGATGAGTGATTGTTTATTTTGTCATATTCTTAGCGGTGATATTCCATCTTCAAAGGTCTATGAAGATGATGATGTCTATGCTTTCAAAGATATTCATCCCAAAGCACCAACTCATGTGCTGGTGATTCCTAAACACCATATCGCTACCTTGGATGATGCAAAAGATGCCTTGCAACTGGGCTTATTGATGCAAAAAGTGAGTTATATTGCCAATGAAGTCTTGAAACTTAAAGCGGGTTATCGTGTGATTACCAATGTGCGTGAAGGGGGTGGGCAAGTGGTTTTCCATCTTCATGTCCATATTTTAGGCGGCAAGAAGTTAGCTTTTTAAGATGAAACATAAGGCTTCAGATTTACAAAGCATGCAAGGCAACTTAGCTAAAATATTGGGTACGCAACGTTTGCAAGAGTTATCAGGTCTCACACGTTTACGGCGTTTGTGGCCTGATATTGTTGGCAAAATGATGGCGAGTCGCACTGAACCTTTACAACTCAAACCGGGGGAAGGTGGTTCGTATATTTTGGTCATTGCAGTAACCCATTCGACGATGGCGCAAGAAATTGTATTTTTACGTGACCATATTCGACAAGCTTGTTTTGACCATGCTCGCATGGGTCGTATTTCAAAGATTTATACTGAAGTACGTATCGATGCAGGTTTTCACGAAAAAGATGTACCTATTACCTTAACAAAAATAACCTTGAGCAAGAAAAAAGAGCTTGCCAGAGAATTACAAATCATTAAAAATATTGCGCTGCGGCGAGCGATGTTTAAAGCACGTCTGGCACAATTGCGGTATCATCAAAAGGAGTTCCAATGAAGAAGATTGTTACAATGAGTGTATTAGCATTATTTTGTTTGATGGTGATGGGTGTGAATCATGATGCACAAGCCAAACGATTTGGTGGTGGCATGAGTTTTGGAAAAAGTTTTAGTAAACCTCATGCGTCTCCTGCTCCTCGACAAGGTTTTGGGCAAAAACAAAATGCCGCAGCTAATGCTTCACCAGCACGTAGTGGCATAATGGGTATGTTGGGCGGCTTAGCTATGGGTGGTTTATTGGGCGCTTTGTTGTTTGGCGGAGCATTTGATGGCATTAATTTTATGGATATTCTTTTACTGGGTGGCATTGCCTTTGCGATTTTTTGGTTTATGCGGAAAAAAGCAACGGCGGCTGCGCCAAAAAGCAACTATGCCTATGCAGGTCAACAAGCAACGCAGCCTGAGCCAAGTATGTTGCAAGAAGATACTTTTACATCTTCTGAATCTACGCCTCAAACATCATCAGTCGTACGACCTGATGTGGATGAAAGCTTTTTCATTCCTGCTGCGAAGGATATTTTCATGCGCATGCAAACATCATGGGATAACAAAGATATGGATAATATTCGTACATTTTGCACCCCTGAAATTGCATCACGTATTGAGTTGGATCTCAATGCTTTGGGCGAAAGCAAAACCAAAACAGACATCGCCATGCTGAATGCGGATATATTAGATACATGGATTGAATCAGATTATGAATGGGTCGCTGTGAAATTCTCAGCCTTATTAAAAGAAGAGACCTTGGCTTCAACAGGCGAAGTGCTGGAGTCTGATAGCAATAACCTTGATGAAACGTGGATTTTCCGACATAAACAACAATCAGATGACCCAACTTGGTACTTGTCGGGCATTCAACAAGCCAGTGAATCATAGATTGAAAAACGTCACCCTCGAGTGCTTGTGTCGAGGGTGTTTTTTTCAAATATTAGATGCCCGATAAAAGAACTCGGGCATGACGATATTTTCAGACTTGAACAACGATACCAATCAATCCCTACCCCACCTTCAACATGCTTGATCCAGAAAATTGGACAGACCTTCGTAAGCAAGGTCACGACATGCTGGATGATATGTTTGATTATTTACAAAACATTCAAGATAAACCTGTTTGGCAACAAGCCCCAAACGATGTGCAAGCTTCATTTCAACATGATTTATCCGAACAAGGTCAACCGCTTTCCCAATTACACGAACAATTCATGCAAAATATTTTACCTTACAGTGTTGGCAATACGCACCCTGGGTTTATGGGCTGGGTACATGGCGGCGGTACAGCTGTAGGCATGTTAGCAGAAATGTTGCGGGCAGGATTGAATGCCAATTTAGGTGGTCGCAATCAAATTCCCATTGATGTTGAATGGCAAGTGCTTGGCTGGATGCGGGATTTATTTGCTTTCCCTGATGATAGCAGTGGTGTGCTGACGACAGGCACATCCTCAGCGACCATTCTTGCGTTTACAACCGCTCGTCATGCCTTATCAGCAACATCCAAACCTTTGGCTGTTTATGCTTCCATTGAAGCGCATGGCTGCATCACACGCGCACTTAAAATCATCGGTATGGATGCCAATATTTTACGCAAAATACCCAGTAATGATGACTATCAAATGGATATTCGATTGCTTCAAGAGCAGATTCAAACCGATCAACAACAGGGTATTCAACCTTGGCTCATCATTGGTACAGCAGGCAGCGTCAATACGGGTGCTATTGATGATTTATCTGCTTTGGCTGATATTGCCAAAGAAGTGGGTGCATGGCTGCATATTGATGGTGCATTGGGCGCAATTGCCATGCTTTCAAGCTCTATTGCGCCACGTTTACAAGGTATCGAACACGCGGATTCTTTAGCAATGGATTTTCATAAGTGGGGGCAAGTGCCTTATGATGCTGGATTAGTGTTAATCCGAGATGGTGAACAACATCGCCAATGTTTTGCTGCGGGTGATTCTTATTTGCAACGGGAATCCGAAGGTTTAGCAGCTCATTCGCCTTGGCCTTGTGATTATGGTATGGATTTATCACGTGGTTTTCGTGCGCTAAAAATTTGGTTTACCTTCCAATATTTCGGAAAGAAACGTTTGGCTGAAATGATTGAACACAGTTGTGCATTGGCTCAATATCTGAAAACACACATTCAAAAAACCGACCATTTAGAATTGATGGCACCTGTATCCCTCAATATTGTTTGTTTTCGTTACATCGGTGATGGCTCACGGGATGATCAAGCTTATGATGCCATCAATCGTGCGATGATTTGCCACATTCATGCATCAGGTTTGGCTGCGCCTTCCTTAACGTATTTGCATCATCGGGCAGTCATTCGTGCTGCAATTGTCAATCATCGAACACAAATCAATGATATTGGCAAACTCCTTGCAGGAGTCCAACAAGCAGCTCAAGCCTGCGATTCAATACCACATGAACGATTGGAGTTTTCATGACAACTTCTGCATCTTCCACCCAAGCTATTCCATTGATGGGATTGGCAAACCTTGCACGCCATGCTTTTAGCGGCAAAGATTTGACACCGATTGCCCAACAATTGGTAGGACGCTTTGAATCTATAGAGCATGATGCCAGTGCCTTAATGGATTTAGCGACCATTCATTTTTTAATGCACCTTCCCGAAGCAGCTTTAGAATTTCAACACACCGCCATGCAATTACAATCTCGTTACACACTTTCTAGTTCTCCTGTTCATCCAACTATACGTTTGCTTGCCTTGCATGGTGATGGTGATTTAATGGATAATTTGCCAGTAGAGTTTTTACTCATCGGTAGTGAAAGCATTCAAATGGACATTCACTACATGGCTTTGGGCGATGAACTTCCCAATGATATTAGTGATTATGATGGATTGCTGATAGCGGTTGGCGAATCCGATCGAAATAAACCCTTATTGCAGCAATTAAAACAACAATTACAGCATTGCCCTATTCCCATCATCAACCAAGCATCATATATTATGAAGACGACACGTGAAGGTGCGGCTGAAGCTTTTAAGGATTGCCCCAATCTCATCATGCCGATGGCAAAGCGTATATCCCGTGACGATGTTCAAAGCATGAGCCAAGGCGACGATACAGTATTTCCCATCATTATTCGTCCCGTTGAATCCCATGCGGGTCATGGTTTAGTCAAGCTGGACAGCTCTCAAGCTATTCCAGCTTATCTTGCTGAACAAGCCCAAGAACCATTGTTTTATATCTCCCCTTATGTTGATTACAGCTCTGAAGATGGGCTTTTCCGCAAGTATCGGGTGGTGTTGATACAAGGTCGTCCATTTTTGGCACATTTGGCGATTTCATCGAACTGGCTTGTTCATTATCTCAATGCAGACATGCTGGGTAATACGCAAAAATGTATGGAAGAATCTGAAGCCATGCAGCACTTTGATGATAGTTTTGGTAAAAAACATGCGCTTGCTTTTCAGGCGATGTATGAAGCCTTACCACTGGATTATTTGATTATTGACTGTGCTGAGAGTCATGATGGTCAATTATTGATATTTGAAGTGGATACCAGTGCGATTGTTCATGATATGGATCCCGTTGATATTTTTCCTTATAAACAACCGCAAATGCGCAAAATATTTAAAGCATTTCAAGCGATGATGACAAAAAAACTTGCCCATTGAGTGATTTTCCTAGTTTAAGTGAACTGCTGATTCAAGGTGACGATCATCGTTTAGAACTCGATGAAGATGGGTATAATAGTTATGGCTGTCAGCCCAAACCCAAAGATAATCTGCTTTCTTTTGGATCATCTACAGCAAGTCCTATTTCATCCGAGCAATGGGACTATGCTCAAACAGTGCATGCAAGCATGGCGCAAGAGCTGAAAAAAACATGCTTAGAAAAGGTTCAACAAAAACACACTCAAATCATCCTAAATGAGTTACGCCAAACATGTCAGCTAGCAGCATCTACCCATATACAACTGGCTGATTCTGGAACAAATGCACATTACCATGCCATGCAGTATTTGTGTCGCCAAAAACCTCAGGCAGCATGGCATATCATCATGGTTGATGCGATAGAAACAGGGCGTGGTGTGCCGAAATCCTTATGCCTTTCAGAGTACAACATCAGCTTTGAAAGCATTGCTATTCGCCAAACATCAGGTGAGCCCTTAGCTAGCCATGATGTTGCCCAAGCTTTTGAACAAGCTGTTCAAAGAGCCATTCAAAAAGACTTAGACATTGTGTTGTTGATGGTTGATGTCTCCAAAACAGGCTATATTGCTCCTTCATTGGATACTGTGTTGAAGCTTCGTCAAAAACATCCTCAACATATCCATATTTTATTGGATGCCTGTCAATTTCGCTTTGGTATTGAAACA
>JAUZQL010000299.1 GCA_030950975.1 Mariprofundaceae bacterium
GTTCATCGTTCATCGCCTCACGCATGGCGGCAATCCCACCCGTGTTGATGTCGGTGTCTATATGCAAAAATAGCAACAGGTCACCCGTGCTGTGTGCTGCGCCATGATTCATTTGCACGGCGCGCCCTTTGTCACTCCTGAGCCATGAAGCCCCCGCTTGCTGTAAATGTTCACGGCTGCCATCGCTGGAACCACCATCGACAAATAAGCACTCATCGTAAGGCAGGGCTTGCAGGGTATGCAAACGCTGGCGCAATGTTTCACGCTCGTTATAGATGGGTATGATGATGCTAAGTGTTGGGGGTGAGGTAGTTCTTCGCAATTACTTAATACAATATGACGTGTATCCACCATTTAAAGTGCGAAAATTTGTTATTCTCCCTTGATAGGCTCGAATGGATAAGTCAATTATAGTATCCCTCCAGACAAAAACACGCACATCATACTTAAAGTCTTCGCTTAGGTGGGTTGTAGTGGGTGGTGTCGCAGCTCTTTGGGCAATAAATTCTTGTTGGATGATTTCTTGAAATTTTATCATAGAGATTTTTCGACCACGATAAACTCCAGTTCCTCCATACGCCATTCCTGGTTTGAAAAACCAGCCAGATCTTTTTAATCCAGAATCAACAAAGTCTTTTATATGCATGCATTCCAGTAAAGTTTTATTCATCGCTGGAAATATCTCTGAGTTCTCTCGAATGAAGTTGTAAATGGTTACTAAAGATCGTTTGTCTGATACCCTTGTGAACATATACGGGTTAGGAACTACGATGTTATGATTTTTATCATGAGCTCTATTTAAATGGACTGACTTTTCAGAATTTAATAAAAAATCACATGTTCGATTGTATATTATATCATATGTACCCACCACGCTATTTGAGTCAACAATATCACATGCTATATCATAAAAACGCATTAACTCTTGAGTTAGCAAGAGGTCATAAATTGTAAACTGCGCATATGGATCTTCATCAACAATAGCCATATTAAGTGCTTTTTTATTCATTTTTTGTTGAAACTCAGTTGAAAATGAATTGACAAATAAAGCTAATGTTTTCTCTGCTTCTTCAGGCTTATCCCTATGCGCCCAAAGAGCAGATGTGACCAAACCTCCAGCATTTGAATTGATTTCAATTAACTTTGGCCCTTCTGGGGTTATGTGAAAATCAATTCCTATGGCGCATAAAGGCTTATCAAAATTTAAATCATGACTTACATCACTACCTTTTAAGAGATTGTTTTTTTGAAAAAAATCATTGTAAGAACTCGAGTTTAATAAAGAAAAAACTTCGATTGAAGTTTTATACATAAGATCAACATCTTTTTGTTCTAAGTCAACTGTGATAGGTGAACATAATGTTTTTTCGCGAGCATACTTCATTAAATTTAAATTCAAGTTATTAATCATAGTGGTGATCCGTCATTTTATTGATTTCATTGTCTTGGAATGTGTATTGCCCATAGATTAAAGCTCGGTGTCGTTGTGCTTTTTCCAGCTGTATGAGGTAAGTATTAGAAAAATGATCTTCAAAGCCATCAATGCCTCGCTTTATTTTTGCAATATACTGTTCTAATATTGGGTGATAGGGTTGTATATCGTTTTTTTTGCAAAAAGGCAGGGAAAAAGTCTTTATTGTTTTTCCATCAGCTGCAGTAATAGTAACTAAATTATAATATTTTTCTCTTTTTTTTAAATCAAGTATTTGTTGGTCGGATACTTGTAAGATCATGCCTAACACTTGACTTTTGGCACTATATTGCACGTTTAAAAACGATGCGGCGCCACACCATTCAGATGTGTATACAGGAACATTAACATTGAATTCTAAGCTGTAATGATTCAATATATATGGTTGGTAGTCAGATGGTGAAATGGAGTGGAAAATAGGTTTTGCACTATCAATATTTAACAGTGAACCATAAACAAATAAATCATTCATTTCACGACCCTTTGTTTTCTATGATGTGTTCGACAGTCGGCAACTCTATAGCTAAGGCACTTAATTTTATTATTTCAGGAGGCACTTTATTTGTTGTTTTATCTAATGTTGTTTCTTTATAAAGAAACAGAGCCTTTGCGATTAAAGGTTGCTTGTCTTTTTCATAATTAGCCATCAAGTCACTTTTTATATTTGTTGAAAATTCATCTCGAAAAAAACATGTGTTATCAGATTCTTTTGTATTCTCTAGTAAATATTCAGCTATGTAGCCTAAAGATAAAATAGCTGCACATTGTTTCCATGAGCCTTGTTCTGTACGTAATTGGTATGCCTGCTTTAAATTTTTATTAGCGTTGATTAAGTCGCTAACGTCATTTGACTTAAAGTATGAAAGAATAAATGTTAAGGCTTCATTGTATAAAATAACAGGCATTTCATCAAAATCCATGATGGAGTGTTTAATCCGTTTCGCTAGATGGCTAGATTTCAATGACTGTTTGAAATTTCCTTTTTTTCGAAGAACAATGGCTTTATTTAAAGCACTGCCAGAAACCCATTTCCAAACACGTAATTTTTTCATAATTGTCAAAGATTTCGAATGATAGCTAGAGGCTGCGTTTAATTCATCCATTAATTCATATGCAGCACCAAGGTTATTGTATGCTCTAGCTATATTGTAGCGTAAGTCTTTGCTTTTAGGTTTAATTGATGTGAAAATTTGTAGCGATTCTGTTGAAACATTAATCGTTTTTTTGGGCTCTCCTGCAATCACATAACACCACCCAAGTGTTCGAAGTAATTTAGCTTTGGCGTAAAAATCTGAAATATCAGGCAATCTATTTTGAATCAAATCAATTGCTACCTTCCATTTTCCTTCACGCTCTAAACAACGTGCTTGTTTTCGAAATGCCTCTTCGTTTTTACTTTTAATCCAAACTAACGCGTAAATTTTTTGTGCTTCTTGATAACGCCCTAATTGAAATAAAACCCAAGCAGTGTCCAGTCTGCCAGATGATTCTATTTCAATATGATATTTCTCCATCCAAGTATACATCTCAATTAACTCCAACCATGCAAGTTCATCTTTTAATATTTTCAACATTAATGTACATGAACGTTGTGACCTTTCAAGTTCACCATGTTGATGCTGAACATGCCAATAAAGTAAAGATTTCATATGAGAGCGTCTATTAGCTCCATTATGAGCGAGTGCCTCAGCTAATAATATATAGTAATTATCTGCTGCGTGAGTGATGAAATTAGAATTTCTAACCTCTTTTTTAAGAAGCCAGTAAAAAGAATCACTTATATCACTATGATTAACCTTTTCTATAAGATCAATATTTAAGTGATCTTGCAGGGCAGATAGTAAATAAATAACATGTTCTTTTCGAGATGCAATATCACTTTTAGATATTGCGTAGCGCGTAGTAAATCGTTTTATAAAAAATGGCAGGAGTGGTAGATTTAATTCATCAATGGCATCTTGACATACAGGGGTATTTATAATCTCTGCAAGAATGTATTTGCTAGCCATTCGACTATTTTGGTGTAGCAATGCCCGTATAATTAAGCGTATTAATCCTGATGCGCCAATTTCCATCACATATTTTGAAAAAATAATTTCAACAGCGTAAACTGGAGTATCATATCGCAACTCAAATTTCATTGGTTATGAATATTTGTTGATTTGTGTTATGGTAGTGAGAAGTATACGCAATTGTTTAATATGTCCTTCTTTTTTTGAATCTTTCATGCCGAAACTATAGCTTAGTTTGAATGCCTATCAAGTATTAAACCAAATATAGATAGATGCTTAGGGCTACCCCAAAGCGTACAATACTGTACAATGCGCCCATGCCTCAACCTTCTGAACTTTCGATTATATCTCTGCCTGCCATGCAGGAATTGGTGCGCAG
>JAUZQL010000003.1 GCA_030950975.1 Mariprofundaceae bacterium
ATTTTGATCATCGATCAATTCTTTAAGCCCTTCTTGATTCATGTTCTTTAAGATATTTTCCATCTGTTGCCTTGAACAACTGCATTGATAAGCATAAGCATCACGCCCCACGACTATACAATGTAGGCTAGTCAATGATTCTAAAATCTGTTCAGGTGTATTTTTTTCCAATGTTTCATTCGGAATTTTAGCCAAGCTTTCGACCGCTTGAAACCAATCATCATCCGAGCAACCCGGCATGGCTTCAATCAAAATCGCTAAATCACCAAACAACACCACATCCGCATGAGTTTGCACCGATTGATTCAAATAATGCACGATATGATCAGCAAGGTATTCCGATTGATGTTCAATGGTGGAGACATACGGTTGACCAAAACCCAAATCACGCACCGTTGAAATATGCAGTGTATCTCCCATCCATGATGCCATGCCACCTTTCTGATTGCGTTGACCCTTGTTATTTTCTTGCCAATTCACATAACCACGCACTGCTCCTGAACGTGATTCACATAATATCCGTTGAATGGGCGCTTGAGCTTGCTGGCTATCCAATTGTAAAACTTGACGAACACCACCCTTGCTTACGCTCAATAAAAGAATGGATGCCAATAAACTTTGTCCAAAAAGAGCACCTGCTTCATGGCTTAATCCGTGGGTTGTAGCGGCGGTTTTAATAATATGTGTACCACGAATGATTGCCCCTCGGCATTTCGCATCAGGCAATAAAAAACGGATTAATTCATCGTTGTTCATCGAATTTGATGGTTGAGCCATGTATGCACCTCTGGAATATTCGCAAAGACCTTGCTTGCACCGACATGTTGTAATTCTTCTGACGAGAAGGAGGCACTGATTCCCACAGCATACGATTCCGCTCGTACAGCTGCTTTCATATCCGCAATGCCATCCCCAATCATCACTGTTTTGTGAATATCGACACCCATTGCTTTTGCCGCAACATATAAACTTGCGGGATCAGGCTTGTTTGCCCGTTCTTTGACTTTCCCGACAATCGTATGAATCAATGGCTGCCATCCAAGATGTTGAAGTTGATGTTCAGCACGGTGTTGCCCTTTACTGGTAACAATAGCCACAGGCATGCCCTGCTTCTGCATATCTTTCAAAAATATTTCAGCACCCAATAAAGGTTTCAAACCTGTCAAATAATCTTCATCATGCAATTCAATAAAACGTTGACTTGCAGCTTCTTGATGCGCACCAAAAAGTTTTTTCATGCTGCAATCGCCTTGACCTGTATGCCTGCGAACTTCTCTCTCAGACAATATGGGCAAATCAAATTCTTTCAGTGTTTGCTGCATCGCACGTACAATGGGTGTGAACGCATCGACAATCGTGCCATCCATATCCAATAAAACGGCGTGTATATCAAGCGGCACGTAAGCGCTCCATTTCCTCAATCATCCATTGACGAATACGCAAGGTCGTTTTTCCTGCCTTGCCATCACCCACGCTAGTGTCATTCAACGTGGTAATCGGCATGACTGCATTGGTTGTGCTACTCATCATCATTTCAGTGATCCCTGCTTCATCCAATGTCCAAGCACGTTCCATCACTGCTAGACCATGAGCTTTTGCCACGTTCAATGCCATTTTTCGAGTAATACCGCCCAATACTTGGTGATCCAAAGGATGGGTGACCAAGACACCATCAATGATGGCAAGAATATTGGTCGAACAACCTTCCAAGACATGCCCTTGCTCATTTAGCCAAAACGCTTCATCGGCATGACGTGCATGGGCTTCTTGTTTCCCCATCACGCTGGCAAGCAGTGCAATGGATTTGATTTCACAATGTTTCCAACGAATATCTTGTAAAGTAATACCACGCACACCTGTAGCTATTTTTTCATTCGATGGTTGTGGTAAGTGGCGCGATGTCACAATCAATGTCGGTGTTAGCTTGCCCTGTGGCAGATGTGAACGTGGCGAAGCACCTCGGGTAATTTGCACATAAATCATCGCATCAGCATAAGGATTGCGCTCATACGTTTCTTGAATCAACACTGCCATCTCATCCAAACTGCATGGCAAAGGAATGTTCACACCATCACATGAGCGTTGCAAACGTGCTAAATGGGCATCCAAATCCAAGAAATGACCGCCAAAACATGCCACCACTTCATAAATACCATCGGCAAATTGAAAACCACGATCTTCGATATGAATCGTAGCATCATCCAAGGACATAAACTGCCCATTCACATAAGCTGTAAGTGTTGGATTCATGGTTGCACCTCATCTTTATTTTTATTTTCCCACCACAAACGAAGTTCATCCCATTGGCGACCAAACCAACCCGCAGCTTCAACATTGCGTACAGCTAACATCGGCACATGTGAAAGAACCGTCTGTTGTTTGTGATGTTCAAGCACAGCTTCGATATTACCAATGGTTTGACCTTGTTGAATCGGTGCATGTTGTGGCGCTTTATAAAGCAAATGAAATTGAAGTTCTTTCTCAAAGCCTTTAGGGACGGTCACGGCAATACGATGTGCAGGTTTTAACCAAACATGATCGCTCGTGCCGCCATAAACGGCAATCTTACGGCGTATATCACGTTCTAGTGGACGCATGGTGACAAAGTTACGAAACCCATGTTCCAAAAGAATTTTCGATTGATTGGCGCGTTCTCGATTTGATTTTGTACCAAAAACAGCCGAAATAAAGCGTGTGCCATTGCGCTGTGCTGAACCGACCAAACAATAACCAGCTTCTTGTGTATGCCCTGTTTTTAAACCATCCGCTCCCTTCATCGTCCATAATAGACGATTTCGATTGGGTTGTTTACGACCATCATAGGTAAAATCACGTTCTGAAAATACTTTGTATTCTTCAGGAAAATCACGCCACAAGGCTGTGGCAAGCAATGCCATATCCAAGGCTGAACTGTAATGTCCTTTGGCGGGATAGCCTGTCGCATTAACAAAGTGACTATGCTTCATGCCCAAGACTTTGGCTTTTGCATTCATACGTTGTGCAAAGGCTGCTTCACTGCCTGAAATATGTTCTGCCATGACAATACAAGCATCATTGCCTGAATACGTGGCAATACCATGAATTAAATCGCCGACTTTAGGGTGCATGCGTGGCTCTAAAAACATGGTGCTACCACCAATTTTCCATGCCTTTTTACTCACACTTAAGCGTTCATCTTTGTTGAGGCGACCCAATTTTAAATCTTCAAAAATAAGATAAAGTGTCATCAACTTGGTCAAACTTGCAGGTGGCAACTGTTCTGTAGCATTGTGTTGCACAATCACTTGTTCTGATTGAGCATCAATCAATGCCCAAGACTTTGCTTGCAAGGTTGGTGCTGTCGGCCAATCACTGCTGTGCGTTTGTGCATAGGCAAGCGATGTGATACTCATGCTTATAATCCAACCAATCCATTTTAACCAGGCCATTGCCAGTTTTCCTCCGTTTCAGCGATCCATTCCATATCTTTAGAAAGTGCAGGTTTATTCACACGCAAAGCGTGGGCATGTAACATTAAACGATGATGACGTTGCCCTTGATAACGTCGGTCACCAACAATCGGTGAACCTATGTGGGATAAATGAACACGCAATTGATGCGTGCGACCTGTATGCGGTATCAATTGAAGTAAGGCTACATTGCCTCGCCGTTCCAATACTTTGACTTCCGTATCACAAGCTCGCCCACTGCTTTTTACATGGAAACGTCCCAAGCGGTCTTTTTGTTTAGCAATCGGCAAAGTGATGCGCTGTTCATCCCATTCGGGTGCAGGTGATACCAAAGCAAGATATGATTTTTTGACATGTGAGTGCCACAGTGCTTGCAAGTGTTGCAACTGTTTGGCATCCGAACACAACAACATCAAACCCGACGTATCACGATCCAAACGATGTACAGGGCGCAATAATTTTGCTTGTCTTGGATGCATATTCAGGTGTTTTGCCAAGGCATCAGGGATACAAGCTTTGCTACGGTGCAAAGCTTCTTGGGCATATTGACCCGTACGTTTGTGAATGAGGTAGAGATGCCGTTGTTGCCAAATCAGTTGTTCTGCTTCAAATGGAACGAGTTCTTCATCCAACATGACCACACGCAGACTTTCCCCACCTTGAAGCATCAAGCCTGCTTTGCGTGTTCGTTTTTTATTCACATAGACACTTCCATCATCAATGACGGTACGAATACGTCGTTTGGAAAGTGGAACATTGGCAAGAAGTTCAGCCAATGCACTATCTAAACGCATGGGTTCACTGCTTTGAAATGTAAAACGTTGATCAAACATCTTGTTTGTTCTGTTGTTGTGTTAAAATATGGATAACCTCATCATGGGTAGGTATTTCTTCAGATAAACTGTTTTTAGGGGGTATCGGGAAACATTCGAGGGTGATACCACGGCTATGCCCACCGCCTGCAATGATACTGTGAATGGTCATTGAACCACCATGATGGGATGAGTATAACCATCTTGTTTGAGTTGTGATTGTATTTTTTGACTACGCCATTCAGTGGCAAAAGGGCCAAGTTGTACACGATAAAGGTGATCATGTTGGCTCTGAATCATATTTACGGAAGGGTAATCTTGCATCAAATCTTGGCGCAACTCACTAGCACTTGCACGCGAGCGAAATGCCCCAACTTGTATATAAATACGCCCATTGATTTGGCGTTGACGCCGATGCTCTTGACTACGTGTGTTCGCTGTTTGCCCATTCGCATCTAAAGTTTGAACACGCACACGTGTGATACCTTTTTTATCATACCCCAAAGCTTTTGCCGCTGCATAGGATAAATCAATAATTCTATCTTTCACAAACGGCCCTCGATCATTGATACGAACCACTACAGAACGACCATTGGATAAATTAGTTACACGCACACGGCTTGGCAGTGGCAATGTTGTATGTGCTGCTGTCATCGCATACATATCATAACGCTCACCATTGGCTGTTTTTCTACCGTTAAATTTTTTGCCATACCATGATGCCATACCTGTACGATCATAATGTTCGCCGCTTGCCAAAGGATAATACCAAACACCTGCCACTTGATAAGGTGAACCCGTTTTTGTTTTTACATGTTTGATGGGTGCTGGTGCTGGTGCTGAGTAGGCTTTGTGGTGATCATATATCGGCTGGATTGGGCGGCGATGGTGAGTACAACTGCTAAGTAATAGAGTTATCAAAATAACACTAAAATAGTTCATCCATAAATATGATTTAAGCATGGGTTTGGCAAGCCTCACAACCCATGAGTGCCGCAAGTTCGGTGACTGCCATCGCATAATTATACGAGCGATTCCAACGTGTAATGACATAAAAATTATAATCGACCAAAGCCGTCTGTTTGCCTTGGTGAGTGGTCATTTCAATCAAGGTGACTTTATCATCATCATGCCAACGTCCATCCAATGGTGGCAATGATGCACGCATATCCGCCAATCGATGCCAATGTTGAAAGCCTTGTTTCAGGTGTAATGACTTGCTTTTTAAAGCTTCATCGCTTGAAAGCCAGTGGGCTAGTGCTTGTGTGTGATTCCATCCATGATGTTGAAAATAATTGGCAACGCTATCAATAATATCAGCGGGTGATGTCCATACATTACGCTTACCATCGCCATCGCTATCCACAGCATAAGCACGATATGATGATGGAATAAATTGTGTCGTACCAAAGGCACCTGCGTAAGAACCTTTAAACTCAAGTGGATTTAAGCCTTCTTCTTGGCATAACAATAACAATTCACCCAATTCTTTACGGAAAAATTTTGCCCGACGTGGATAGCCCGTTGCCAAGGTAAATAATGAATTGACCACTGCATCATTACCACGATTTTCACCATAACGTGTTTCCATGCCTAAAATGGCCGCAATAATTTCTTTTTGCACGCCATATTTTTCTTCAGATGCGGCAAAAATGTCTGCATGTTGTTGCAAATAGGCTTGACCTTTTTTTGCCAACCGTGGATGGACAAAAAGAGGGCGATATTCGGCATAGGTTCGAGATTCATAAGGTGTTTTCATACGTTTAATAATCGAAGCATCAAACACCGCTTGCATGATGATGGGTTCAATTATTTTCTTGGATAAACCTGTTTCCTTGCCCAGTTGTTTGATCAATTCTAAACGCTGAGCATGTTGACTTTCAGCATAAAGAAGAGATGGGGCAAGGGTGATGGTTGCCAAAGCAGGCACGCCAGCTTTGATGAAGCTTCGACGTGTCAATGTAAACGGATATTTTTGCATGCGGGGACGCTAAAAAGGAAGCCATCGATAGGCAACCATTGCGACACAATCAGGCGTTAGCATAGCCAATAAGGTTGTTGTCTTGACCAAGCATGTAGCTTTTGTCGTTGGCTTAAATAATCAGGCGCAAATTCAGCAACACGTTGCCAAAATTCATCGGAATGATTGAAGTGCTGAAGGTGTGATAACTCATGCACCATGACATAACGTATGACATCGTGAGGCAATAATAACAATTTGGCATTGAGGTTAATGCGTCGCTGACTAGAGCAACTTCCCCAACGTGTTTTTTGCAAACGAATCGAAACCGACTTATAGCTTTCACCCATTTCTTGGGCTATTCCAAACAACATGGCGGAGAAACACATGCTTGCCCGATGTTTGAGCCAATGTTGTAAGATTTTGGCGATTGCCATATCACTTATAAATGAAACGGTTAATTCATCATCATCATCTTCTTCATAAGCATTGATATCACTAGCGATATACTTGATTGTAATCGTTTGTTTTAATAACGGTAAATCAATGCTGTTGGGGCGTACATGAATAGGTTCATGGTTTGTTTGCTTGCTTTGCTGATGTTTGAGAATCCAATCGTGATGACTGCGTACTAGATTCGCTGCTTGATTAGGATTCATTGTCTCAGGCAATACCACTTCTAACACACCATTGGATTTGATTGTTAAATGTGCATGTTTGGCACGTTTGGATATACGGACTTCATAATCGGGCAATGTTTGATTCATGGTTTTAAATAATACTTCAAAAGAGGTAATGCGACACAGCGTGGCGTGATTTTTTGCATGCCCCAAAGGAGTTGATGTCGCCAACCTGGGACGCAATAACCACCACCCTTGGATAAACAATCCAGTGCCGCTTCAATCACTTCTTCTGGCGGTGTGCTAAACCAAGATCCTTTTCCTTTTGGAGCACCTGAAACATGACGAAAGCCTGTGGGCGAAGGACCGGGGGCTAAGGTAACCACCTTGATGTTGCCTTGCAGTTCCATTCGTAACGCTTCACTCCAAAAGGTCATGCCTGCTTTGGCTGAACCATAGGTACTCATATATGGCATCGGCATTTCTCCCGCTAAGGATGACACATTGATGATAAATCCATTATTTTTTTTCAATTTTGGTAATAAGGCATGGGATAAGGTCATTGGGGCTAAAAGATTCACGCGCAATACATCCAATTGGGCGACACTTTCAGATATTTCAAAACCACCCCAAACACCAAAACCAGCATTGTTCACCAAACCAACGATTTCCTCGTGTATCAAACATTCCAATAATTGATCAATACCTTTCCGAGCGGATAATTCATACATGAGCACCCGATGTTTTTCTGGATAAATCAACACATCTTGTACCAGTTTTAAACGCGCTGAATCACGCCCATGTAAAATTAAACGGTAACCCTGTTTTTCCAAATTCTTAGCAAAATAAAGACCAAAACCACCCGATGCACCTGTGATTAATACACTACCTTTATCCTTTGATGTCATGATAAAGCTCGAATAGGCTTCATGATACGTTGGCGTTGCTTAAAACTAGCAATCTCTCGAACGCCATATCGACTCAACACATCCAAACAGGCTTCCATGCCATGCCCTACTTCTTCAGGTGCATGCGCATCAGAACCAAATGCAAACGGAATCTGTCTTTTAGCTGCTTTTTCAACCATACGTTCATGCGGATACATTTCTTGCACGGGTTTACGAAGCCCTGCTGAACTAATTTCCAACACCATATTTGCCTCTTTGACCGCATCTAACATATTGGATTCGGCGTGATCCACGCGAGAGCTGCCGACAGGCGCACGTTGACCAAATTTTTTAATCAAATCAGGGTGTCCAATGATATCAAACATGCCTGTTTCCGCTGAACGAGCCACTAAATCAAAGTATGCCACATAGACATCTTCGATATTCATCTCATCCCAACGTTGAATCTCATCAGGGTTATCAAACCCCCAGTCATCAATAAAGTGAACTGAACCAATCACATAATCCCAAGCATAAGCATCAATCATGGATTGCACATCAGACTCTGTACCTGGATGAAAATCTGCTTCCAAACCAATTCGCAGCGTTAAATCTGCTTCCATCTCATCACGAACATGTTCCACTTCTTGTAAATAATCAGGAAGTTCCTGCAAACTCATTCGCCATGCAGCATCAAAGCCATGTGGCATGGGTGAATGATCGGACATGCCTATTTCAGTTAAACCACATTGAATGGCTGCTTGCGCATAAGCTTTCACATCGCCGACGGCATGATTGCAGCGCGGTGTGTGCATATGGTAGTCAGGAACAGGGAAATATTTCATGCTCGAAATATTATCAGTAAGCCGAAGGGATAAAAGCGGTAAATATGATTATGCTATTCAAGTTGCTTTTTTATAATGTCCATAAACAATGCGTGGTTATGACCACTTCAAACCTTTTCAATATCGATAGCATTAAAAAATATGATAAAGCTGGGCCACGTTATACATCTTATCCTACAGCACCTATGTTTCACACAGGCATTGATGGTGATGTGTATGAACAAACATTAAAAGATGTGGCTAAATCGGATAGCCCACTCTCCTTATATATCCATATCCCGTTCTGTAATACGGTTTGCTATTACTGCGGCTGCAATAAAATTGTCACCAAAAAGTATGATCGTGCGCAACCTTATGTCGACTTGCTTATCAAGGAAATTGATAAGGTTGCCGATACTATGGGTGATACAAAACGGCGTGTTACTCAATTGCATTTGGGTGGAGGTACGCCGACTTTTTTAAATGATGAACAAATGCGTCAACTCACCGGCCACTTGCATAAGCGGTTCAATTTTGTGCCTGATGAAGAAGGTGAGTATGGCATTGAAATGGATCCGCGAGAATGCAGTGAAACAACGGTCAAAGTATTGCGTGAATGCGGTTTTAATCGCATGAGTATGGGGGTGCAAGATTTCGACCCTATTGTACAAAAAGCCGTTAATCGCATTCAAAGCAAAGCAGAAACATTGCGTGTACTCAATGATGCACGCAATTATGGTTTCACATCCATGAATATTGATTTGATGTATGGTTTACCGCATCAAACTGTTGAAACCTTTAATCAAACCTTAGATACCATTATTGAATTTTCGCCAGACCGCATTGCTTTGTTCAACTATGCGCATTTACCCAAGATGTTTATGCCACAACGCCGCATTGATGAAAACGCTATCCCCGCTCCACAAGTCAAATTGGATATTTTAGAACACAGCATCCATAAGCTTCTTGATGCGGGGTATGTTTTTGTGGGCATGGATCATTTTGCCAAACCTGATGATGAAATGGCAATTGCTCAGAAAGAAGGCAATTTGTACCGTAATTTCCAAGGTTATTCCACCCATGCGGATTGTGATTTGATTGGTTTAGGTTTGACATCGATTGCTTATGTCGGTGGTCATTTCTTTCAAAACGCCAAAGAAATGGAAACGTATACAGCTGATATTGAAGCCCATCATTTTTCAGTTTTTCGTGGCTATAAACTCACCGAAGAAGATCATCTTCGCCGCAATATAATTATGCGTTTGATGTGTGATTTCGCATTGGATTATACAACATTTGAACGAGATTATTCGATTGATTTCAAACAACATTTTGCTGATGCTTTGGAAGACTTAACCGTAATGCAAGATGATGAGTTACTTGTATTGAATGATACAGGTATGCAGGTGCTTACTGCTGGTCGTTTGCTGATTCGTAATATTGCAATGGCATTTGATGAACATTTGCGAGCCAAACAAGATGATGTTAAATTTTCAAAGGTGATTTAAGCAAGGTAAAAGTGAGTACGCCCAGACTTTCGGCGCACTCACTTTTGATCTTTTTTAACAAGAAGTGCAACAAGCCTTTGGTTTGACTGCTTCAATGCGTGCTGAAACAACATAATCTTCAACCCCACGACCTGGTGCCCAATCACGAATAAATTCGCGTGTTTCATCTTTGGGTTCGACGACAAGCTGTTCAAAGCCTGCGTCTTGAATCATTTCAATCAAATCATCCACCAATGATGCGCCTGCCATACAACCTGCATACAAAGCAGGATCATTTTTCATCTCATCAGGCATCTCACAAGTCGCAACCACATCAGAAATTGCCAAACGACCGCCGCCTTTTAAAACACGAAAAGCATCACGAAACACTTGTGGTTTATTTGGTGATAAATTGATGACACAATTTGAAATAATCACATCGACGGTGTTATCAGCGATAGGCAGATGTTCGATTTCACCCAAACGAAATTCAACCTGTGAAAATTTTCCTTTTTCAGCATTTTTACGTGCTTTTGAAATCATCGCTGGGGTCATATCGACACCTATGACATGCCCTGTTACGCCTACTTCTTGAGCTGCAAGAAAAGCATCAAAACCGCCGCCGCTGCCCAAATCAACAACAGTTTCACCTTTTTTCAAACTCGCAATGGCGCGTGGATTACCACAACCCAAACCCATATCTGCACCATCAGGGACTTGTTTTAAATCTTCTTCCGAATAGCCCATGCGTGTTGAAATCAATGTGTTGATGGCCGTATCATCAGATACACCGCAGCAACTCGATTCGACACCACAGCAATCACCACGATTGCTTGCCTCAGCGACCTCCGCATAACTTTCACGCACACTCTGACGAATATCATCCGATTTTTTTTCATCCATGATTATATATCTCCATGATTTATTGAAATATGCTTTTCGTAACATTAGTTAGTCATAGTTTAAGTACATCAGTCTTCTTGACAGTTATTTTCTTACATCCACAAAAAAGCCTGCCCAACTCTCGTTGGACAGGCTTTTAATCACATCAAAACATCAAGCTTTAATGTTTAACATCTTTCCATATTTCAACTTTTAAACGCCACAAGACAAGTGTTAAAAGAAGTAAGAAACCCATCACCCAACAGCCAATGATACGGCGTTGATTTTGATGTGGATCTGTAACGAATGCTAAAAAAGCAGCTACATCTTGAGCGTCTTGCTCAATTTGTGCCGTATCTGCTTTATCATGATCAAGCCAACCCATTGGATCCGGCATGGCAATACGATTCCCAGGGAAATATTCATTGAAGTTACCATCAGGAATTTTTCCCTTTGGATCATGTTCAAAGCCTGTTAAGATTGAATAAACATAATCAGGACCACCATGACGAGCATTTACAATCACCGACAAATCAGGTGGAACTTTACCATAAGAACCCGCTGCATCTTCTGCCGTTAAGTCAGTGCGGAGACCTTCTGTTAAATTATGTTCACCACGAAGTTCATCCACATCAGCACGGCTTAGGGCAATTTCAGGATA
>JAUZQL010000030.1 GCA_030950975.1 Mariprofundaceae bacterium
CAGCAAGTATTCCATAATCATTTCACGATCTTTGCTCAAACCTTCGGACTGTGTGGTAACACGCATGCCTTCACCGACTGGTGTACAACACGATGCGGCGGGTTTACCCCAACCTTCCACTTCCACCAAACACATTCGGCAGTTCGCTGCCACAGAAAGCTCTGGATGATAACAAAAATAGGGAACATCCACACCTTGCTTTCGACAGGCTTCTAAAATACTTGTTCCTGATGAAACCGTTACTTCTTCTTCATTGATAAATAAAGTTGTCATGCAGCCTTCTCCATCAAGCGTTCACGAACTTCATCGGGAAAATGTTTTAACAAGGACAAAATCGGTGCTGCTGCACCATCAGCCAAGGCACAAATCGTTCGCCCAGCCATATGCGTTGCTGCATCATGCAATACGGTCAAATCTTCTTCACAACCTTGTCCATTTTCAACACGTGTGATCACACGTTCCAACCAGCCAGTGCCTTCTCGACATGGCGAACACTGACCACATGATTCATGCGCATAAAAATGTGCCAAACGGCGGGTTAAAGCAATCACATCAGCGGTTTCATCCATGACAATAATCGCACCTGAACCCAGCATCGAACCAGCTTTCATCATCGCATCATACGTAAGCGGCGTATCATAATGTTCCGCAAGCAACCATGGTGTAGAAGAACCACCTGGAATAATCACTTTTGGCACGGTTCCGTGTTGCAAACCCCCACAATAATCCTCAATCAGAACTTTCAGCGAAGTACCCATCGGTACTTCATAGTTTCCTGGTTTATTAACATGACCTGACACTGAAAATATTTTCATACCTGTATTATTGGGAACACCAATAGCCGCGTGCCAATCACCACCAAATTCTAAAATAGCAGGAATCGTTGCCAAGGTTTCAACATTATTCACCACCGTTGGGCAACGGTAAAACCCTTCAACAGCAGGAAAAGGCGGTTTAAATCGAGGTCGTCCGGGACGACCTTCCAACGATTCAATCAATGCCGTCTCTTCGCCACAAATATAAGCACCTGCACCACGATGCACGGTCAAATTCATGGAAAAATTAGAGCCTAAAATATTTTCGCCCAAAAGATTCGCCGCATACGCTTCTTCAATGGCAGCATCCATCACATTGGCTTCATGCAGAAACTCACCACGAATATAGATA
>JAUZQL010000300.1 GCA_030950975.1 Mariprofundaceae bacterium
CCGCCGAACGTGTGTTAGCGAGATTGACGGCATGAGCTTGATTCAATCGATTACATTTAATGATGCAGGTTTAGTGCCTGCGATTGCGCAAGATGCCACATCACACCGTGTATTGATGATGGCGTGGATGAATGAAGAAGCCGTAAGACAGACTTTAAGCACAGGTTATGCCCACTATTATTCTCGTTCACGACAAAAACAATGGAAAAAAGGTGAATCCAGCGGACATGTGCAAAAGGTGCTGGATATGTATCTTGATTGTGATGGTGATACTATTTTATTGAAAATTAAACAAACAGGTCCTGCCTGCCACACCAATCGTGAATCTTGTTTTTATAAACAACAACAAGCCGACGAATGGGTTACTATTGAGAGGCCTTTAACATGAGTCATCCAACGATGAATCCTAACATCCTTAAGCAACTTGCAGCCATTCTTGAGGCTCGAAAAACGGAATCGGTGGATACATCGTATGTGGCATCTTTGTATGCCAAGCCTGATAAAATGTTAGAAAAAATCGGTGAGGAAGCCGTTGAAACCATTATCGCGGCAAAGAATGATGATAAAAAAGAAATCATTTATGAAACAGCCGACCTTTGGTTTCACACGATGGTCATGTTGGCGCAAAAAGGTTTATCACCCGATGATGTCCTGCAAGAGCTTTCTCGCCGCTTTGGTATATCAGGGCATGATGAAAAGGCTTCGCGTAAGCCATCAGGCAGTACAAAGGGTAAAAAATCATGACGACAGTCAATTACGGACCATTAGCGCAACTTATCGGTACTTGGAAAGGAAATAAGGGTATAGATATTGCACCCGAAGTCAGTGGTGAAAAAAACAGCCCTTATTTTGAAATCATCACCTTTGAAGCCATTGGCACTGTCAAAAATGCAAACATACAAACGTTGGCGGCATTGCATTATCAACAAATTGTACAACATCGTGAAAGTGGTGATGTATTTCATCATCAATGTGGTTATTGGTCTTGGGATTCAAAAACAGGTGTTGTAACCCATTCATTTAATATTCCGCGTGGTGTTGCTGTGTTGGCATGCGGCAAAGTATTGGATGATGACGACGATTTACCTCATGTCACTGTGATTCAAGTCTCTGCTGAAGATACAGGGTTTGATGGCGGCATTGCTCAAACATCATTCATGCAAAAAAATGCACATACCACAGCTTTTATCCAAACCATGACGATTGAAGGGGATTCTCTCCAATATCAGCAAACCATGATGCTAGATATTTATAGTAAAACCTTTGAGCATGTGGATAGCAGTATACTTGTTCGTCAATAACATTGAAACATAGCAAACTCAGGGATAAACAAAGCATATTAGAACTGATTATTCAAAAGCTTGAGGAGGATATTAGCATATCTTCACAAGCTGTTGCGATAGCCCGTGATACAGCTACGCATCAAGATTGCGTGGGTTCGAGTAAATATGAAACAATGGGACTTGAAGCATCGTATCTTGCTCAAGGACAAGGCGTACGCTTGCTGGCATTAGAGCGTTCGCGGGCTTATTTTAAACAACTTACGATTCAATTATCAAGCGATTGCATTGCATTAAACTCATATA
>JAUZQL010000301.1 GCA_030950975.1 Mariprofundaceae bacterium
GTCGATATGATTTTTATTTATGGCAGGGCTACTTTAGCTCTGCCATTTTTGTTTTCTTTGGAAAAAGTTGGCATTTAATGGATGTTGACATGAATAGTGGAAAAACAAGTATGTATTGCGGAGACATGAAAAGTATGCAGGTGATGTTTTTTTGTGCCTTTGTGGTTTATAGAGGTTAATCATGAGTGAGTTGGATGCGTTAAAAGTGGCATTGCAAACCTTACAAGATAAAGCATTGGATGAGTTTTCTAAAGCTGAATCATTGCAAGCGTTGCAAGCGTTGCGTGTCGCCTATTTGGGTAAGAAAGGTGAGTTAACCAGCGTGTTGAAAGGTGTGGGGAAGTTGCCGCCGAAAGAACGCCCTGTGATTGGTCAGTTTGTAAACGCTTGTAAACAGGTGTTGGCAGAGTCCTTGGAAAAAAGGGAAGTTTTGTTGGCAAGCAAAGAAAAACAAATGCGCATTGAAGCAGAGCGCATTGATGTAACCTTATCGGGTCGTAGCTCAAACAAGGGTTCGTTGCATCCCGTGCAACAAGGTTTGAATGAGATGACGGCTATTTTCTCTCAATTGGGTTTTGACATCGCAGAAGGACCTGAAATTGAAGATGAATTTCATAATTTTGATGCCTTAAATATTCCTCAAGAACATCCAGCGCGTGCCATGCATGATACATTCTTTTTTCATCCTGATGGTGATGAAAAAGCAAACCTTTTAAGAACGCACACGTCTCCTGTACAAATTAGGGCAATGAAAGCGTGTGTGGATGCAGGTGGTGAACCGCCATTGGCGGTGGTTGCCACAGGTCGTGTTTATCGCTGTGATTATGATGTTACGCATTCGCCGATGTTTCATCAGGTTGAAGTATTTAAAGTAGATAAACATGTATCTTTGGCACATTTAAAAGGTGTGTTGCAACATTTCTTATCGGCATATTTTGAAAAAGATATACCCATTCGTTTGCGTCCCCATTATTTTCCGTTTACGGAACCTTCAGCCGAAGTGGATATTGCCTGTGTATTTTGCCATCAAAAAGGCTGCCGTGTGTGTAAGGGAAGTGGTTGGATTGAAGTATTGGGTAGCGGCATGATTCATCCAAATGTACTGAAATCCGTCGCTATTGATAGCACGGTATATTCTGGTTTTGCTTTTGGTTTGGGCGTGGAGCGTTTGGTAATGCTGAAATATGGTATTCCTGATTTGCGATTATTTTTTGAAAACGATGTGCGTTTTTTACGGAGGATGGGAGCATGAAAATTCCATTATCTTGGTTAAAAGAACATACGCCTATCCAGAAGTCTATTGAAGTTATTGCCGATAAATTGGTGAGACTGGGTCATGAAGTGGAAGGTATTGAAACACCGCGCAGTGCAGTCAAAGGCGTGCGTGTAGGTCATATCTTATCGATGGAAAAACACCCTGATGCAGATAAATTGCATTTATTGAGCATTGATGTGGGCGAAGCAGAACCTTTGGCTATTGTGTGTGGTGCATCGAATATGGATGTCGGTGATAAAATACCTGTTGCCACAGTGGGCACAAGTCTACCCAATGGTTTAAAAATTAAAAAAGGTAAAATTCGTGGTCAAGCGAGCTTTGGCATGTGTTGTTCTGAAGCTGAACTTGGTTTAGCCGAAGATGCCGATGGTTTGTTGATTTTACCGAAAGATGCGCCAGTCGGTGACGAAGTGGGTGCCTATTTAGCGCTTGAAGAAGCTGTGTTTGATTTGGATATTACCCCCAATCGTGGTGATTGCATGTCGATGCGTGGTATTGCGAGAGATTTGGCGGCAGATCAGGGCTTAGCCTTGATTGAACCAAATGACGAAGCTGTGCAAGTGACTGAAAGTGTTTCAGCACCGAATGTTCGTGTTTTGAGTGAAGATGATTGCCCACTTTATACAGCATGCCGTATTGATGGCATCAAGGTGGCGGCTTCCCCCGATTGGTTGCAAGCGCGATTGTTGGCAGCAGGGCTACGTCCGATTCATGGTGTGGTGGATGTGATTAATTATACCATGTTGGATTTAGGGCAACCGATGCACGCTTTTGATGCGGATACATTAAGTGGTGATATTGAAGTGCGCTTGGCAAAGGATGGTGAAACATTTGTAGCATTAGATGGGAAAGAAGTATCCCTTGATGCTTCCGATCTTGTGATTGCCGATGCGGAAAAAGTGATTGCTTTGGCGGGCATCATGGGTTCTGAGCAGACAGGTGTGAGCGAATCAACCACGCAAATTATTTTAGAATCAGCCGCCTTCAAAGCGGCAAAAATTAGTACATCTCGCCGCACCAAAGGTTTGGTGTCCGATTCGTCGATGCGTTTTGAACGGGGTGTTGACCCTGCCATGATTCGTGTTGCGATGAATCAAGCTTCTCAAATGATCATAAGCTTGTTTGGTGGCAAAGTAAGTGAAACCACCTGTGTTGGTGATGTAAAAGCTGTGATTCAAGATAAACATATTCAAGTGAGTATGCAGCGCATTGAAGCACGTTTGGGTGTTGATGTTCCTGAATCTGCAAATGACGTGCTTGAACGTATGGGCTTTGGCATTGTTCGAGATGATTCACAAGCTGATACATTGTTATTTTCTGTACCGAGTCATCGCCATGATGTGTCTATTGTTGAAGATATATCGGAAGAATATGCGCGTGTGATTGGTTTTGATGCCATTCCTGCCGTGATGCCTCCTTTGGCATCGATAAAACCAAGAAAAGTACAAAAAACAGTTGAATCAGCGGTGGAACAAGGCTTTGTACAAGTCATTAACTATGCGTTTATTGCTGAGGATGAGCAGCGTTTATTTGTGCCCGATGATGGACGTGATTTGGTGTTGGCAAATCCGATTTCAGATGCCATGAGTGTGATGCGTCGTTCCATCTTTCCGAGTTTGTTGAATACGGCAAAATACAATATGAACCGTCAGCAAACTGGCGTGGCTTTGCTTGAGCTGGGTAGAGTGTATGAAGGACCGATGAGTCAACGCAAAGAAATCAATGTCATGGCTTGGCTCATGGCAGGTGAGTTACAGGCGGATGCGTGGTATGAAAAAGCACGCAAGGCAGACTTCTTTGATATGAAAGGCGCTGTGGAAACATGGCTGACAGGCCGTGGTTTGACGGCTAGATTTATGGTTGATGATGATGTGCAAGGGTTTCAATCAGGTCAAACAGCAAAAATATTCGTGGGTAAATCACTTGTTGGGCATGTTGGTAAAGTCGATGAAGCGATTGCATCACAGTATGATTTGGATACGAATGTGTTTGTTGCATCCGTGAATTTAGACTTACTTCATGCAGGCAAACAAGCGAAATTCCAGCCCTTGCCAGAATTTCCATCGATTGAACGGGATTTGGTGTTTTTATTCGATAAAACGATTGCTTCAGAGAGTATCTTGCAAGCTGTACGCAAAGCATGTGGTCCATCATTAGTGGATGCACATATTTTTGATTTATATGATGGTCAAGGTGTGCCTGATGGTCAGGTGAGTCTGGGTATCCGTTTTGTCTTGCAGCATGCCAAGCGGACGTTAACGCAAGAAGATTCAGATCAAGCGATGCAAGCCGTGATTGAAGCGATGGAAACACGTTTTGAGGCCGTTCTTCGGGGTTAATATGCAAGTGATGTCATGGCTTCTGCCATTACATATAAGCTGTGTGAGTATGCTTTTTGTACTATTTATATGGCGATTTTCATATATATGGCAAGGTCAATCGATTCCTTACCCTTGGCTCAAACGGGGCTTGCCTGATGTGATGGATATTTGTGTTTTGATGACAGGCGTCAGTCTGGCAATGTATTTATCCATTAACCCTTGGGCTGATGCGTGGTTTGCCTTGAAGTTGCTGTTCGTTTTGTTATATATTGTGATGGGTTTTATATGCTTCTCAGGGCGATTTTCCTTGCAAACAAAGCGTATAAGTGGCGTGACTTCGATAGCGTTGTTGTTTGGTATTGTGTACGTAGTGATGACAAGAAATATCAACTTTGGTTGAATATTTTGATAAAATAGGAGTGATTGATGTCTGAATTTCCAGAAAAAACATGTGATATTTCACGTTTGGTAAGCCATCCAAAATTGGTGGCAGCAACGTTAGCGGGTCAAAAAACACAACAACGTCGTGATGGTGTGTATGCGTATCCTAATGAAACCTTTGAGTTGGAAGGTGTGACGTTTGTCGTGACTGATTTGAAACGTGCGCGCTTGGGCGATATGACAGAAGAAGATGTGCGAGCTGAAGGTTATCCATCCTTGGCCATGTACAAAGATTTAATTTTAAGAATGCATGAAGGCATGACATGGAACGATGATGATTTGGTTTGGGTGCATAGCTTCCAGCGACAGGTTTAATTTTTCATGGCTAAATCGCTGTTTGTTTGTCAAAGCTGTGGTGCGGAACACCGTAAATGGGCAGGTCAATGCCCTGATTGCCGTGAATGGAATACGATTTCTGAACAAGTGATCGAAACACCCATGCGTGTGGGTAAAGCCTCCAAGCCGATAACAACAACAGCGATTACCGATGTTGCCATGCATAAAACAGAGCGTCGTTCGACGGATATTGATGAGTTAGACCGTGTATTGGGCGGTGGTTTGGTGCCGGGTTCTGCTATTTTGATTGGCGGTAGCCCTGGTATTGGTAAATCGACTATTTTGTTGCAAGCCGCTGCAAAATTATCTGAGCAAGGCTCCGTGTTGTATATTACAGGTGAGGAATCGACGCAGCAGGTTCGCTTGCGTGGTGAACGTGTG
>JAUZQL010000302.1 GCA_030950975.1 Mariprofundaceae bacterium
ATGTACATGCACTTGGCGCATATGACCAAATTGCAAGGCATAATAATGCGTAAAGAAATCTGGGAATGCTAATTTCGCTGCATTAAATGAACCAAGCCCTGTACCAATAATAAACCACATAAGACACGAAAAACCAAAGAAAATCGAAGCACTACCGCCTGGAATATCTTCCTCTTTCGCAAATAAATATTTAAGCATTTACTTACTCCTTTCCTCTAAAAAATAAAATTTTACCATCAAACTATAACACGTTTGTTCTAATCGTCGTGTTGACCCGGCATCAAAAGATACCATGCAAACCACATACTAGAAAACGCTAAAACAATACCCAATACAGATGCCACTGCCGACATAATACTCTCCCTTAGCTTTATTATTCTTCTTGCAAACCTTCAATAACACCATGAAGTTTCAATGCATAGCCTAAAATCAACACAAAAACGATACCAAACACAATCATCACCCAGTTACCAAAACCTTCCAAAGTAAATGGTGAATAAGCATCCATACCCCAAACACCTGCTTCTGCAAAAGGTCCACGACCAATTGCAAGCTGCGTAGCAATTGTAAATACTGATCCGTTACCCATACCTGTAACAAAGCCAGCGACAATAATTAGCCATACTGAATTTTTCATAACTCCCTCCTTGTTAAAATTATATGAAGCGATTTTAATCTTCCGCAACATTATGAAGATTGAAATCCATGTCAAGGCAATAAATCATGATTGGATATAATATATCCTCAATTCACCCTCACAATTCAATCATTTCAACAAAAAGAACTTCGGATGACACATTTTTTTCATCAATGTGCGTAACATCAGATGGTAAAATAAAAAGATATAAGCAACGCTCTTGCATTCAAAATCTAGCTACGCATCATGGCACGCATGCGAGAATCCCTTATTTATGGCTTTAGCGCCTGCACATCACTTTTCATGCTTTCCTACACGGTGCATATTTTCATTGGCGGCTTAGTCAGTGAAGAAACTGAATACTTGGTCATGAGTATTGTTGTTGGCATTGCTGTATGTGTAATTGGATGGATGGTTAGAGATATTTTAAAGGCGCGATTGAAACATCGAAAATAGACACTTATTGATTGATATTAGGACTGCGGAAGTGTGGCTTTAGCCACGCCCTGAACTTCATTCGGTGCGGCTAAAGCCGCACTTCCAAAGTGATATGAGATTAAAAGACCATGTGAATGACAGTATGCGTAACATCAATTATTTATAAAAAGCCAAAGCTTTGCTTACACGATTAAAGTCATCTTCACTAAATTGACCTTTATGAAATACATACTGCTGTTTCGATCCTCGTTCATCTGTGCCTGTTAATCCAAATGACTTTCCAGCCTTATCTGAAAAATAACGAATATCACGCATCAACAAACGCTTTTCGCCATTTTTCAATACCATGGCAATATGTTCTTTTTGAATATCCATACCTACTGGCGAAGATGGCATCAAAAGTAAACGCTTAGAAATACGATTTACTGCCACCATAAAAAAGAAAAAGCCCAAAAACATCAAGCCTTCCCCCAAGAGTACTGAATCATTACTGTACCAGTAGCGTAACCCTATCAATAGCAAAAAACCCACCGTAGGTACATAAAGGATTAAATCCCAAATCACCCCTGATGTATCTTTATTTAATTCACATTGCGCTTCACGCCAAGATTTAGCCATGTTTTTCTCCAGCATCCAATAGGTGCTGAATCGCTGGGTCAATTTCTTGATAAATCACACGCCCCGGAGCAATATAATCCACTTTGCCATCTTTGGTGATTAAGAATGTCCAAGGCTCACCGCGAACTTGAAATACATCATAAGCTTCTGGGTTATAATATTGATCCATATGTAAAAAATTCACTTTATCGCCATACTTATCTATCATCACTTTAAGCAATTGCAACTGTTGATCACATTGTGTGCAATGCCCCGGTGTCGCAAATTCAAGTACAACTGGCTTGCCCTTTTTCAAGGCTTCATCAAACGACAATTGATACATCCGAGGGTCGGGATAACGATAACTGGTCAATTTAGACATATCACCCTTCACATCTTTCAGCGTTTTCGTTTTGACAGATGTGACTGCCTGTCCGATTTTAAAAACACCACCACCACCCATGCTAAAATTGAAGCTATCACATGATGCTAATAAAAGCGGAGCGATCAATAAAATCATCATGCGCAGTAAATAATGCATTATGACTTTCTCCAACCTTGGCAGGTACGGAAGATGTTGTACGCCCAAATAAAGTTAGCAATCAAGACCAATGTGCCAAAAATACCCATCACAGCAAGCCATGGTTTCACAATGGCTTCCACTTCTGCTGGTGTCACATGTTCACTGGCAATACCGCCTGCCACACCTGCCACAGTAAAAAAGACCACCATGCCAATCAAACCCAAGTTATGCACCCAAAAATGCCATTTCACGAGTTTCATACTGTAAATAGGACGCTTCACCAAACGAGGGACAATATAATAAACCGCTGCGAAAATCGCCATTTCTACCCAACCCAATAAGTTGATATGCGTATGCGCACGCACAATCAAATTACCATGCATCCGATGATCTACAAAATGACGGAAATCTGAAATCCCTCCCATCAAGGCACCCCAAGAAAAACCAATCATGCTGTAAATCACACATGCAAAAATAAACCACAAGATATATTTTACATACTCTTCATCTTCCCAAGCTTGCTGCGTCATTCGCTTGCTCCTGTTGTTTGAGGCTCTTTATCACGAATATCTTTATATTTGTGTTTCCATTCATCAGGTGCCCATGTTTTCACCATTTGATCAATAAATGGCGATTCACCTTTAGGCGGTACAGGCGATGATGACGATCCCTTATCTGATTTTAATTCAGACAAAAAGATTGCCAACGCATGAATATCTTCTTTAGGAAGCTCTGCCACATAATAGGCTTGTTTTGGTTTTGCCCCGTGATCCATCGTGGTATCTTGATATGTTTCTTCAGGATGGCTGAGAAATTGTTCAATCCATACTGCATCATGACGTGTACCAATACCATCCAAGCTATTGCCCATATTCGTTCCTTCGGACATGGCTCTGTGACATTCTGAACATGCATTACGACGATAAATTTGTGAGCCTTTTTGACCTATTTTGGATAAATCAAAGTGAGTGTGTTGCTCAAAAATCGGCTTATCACTGCTTGCCATCACATATTGCATAATACCAAAAGCGATAATGCCTAATACCACAAAGGCACCTGATACAATAAATAATAATTTTTCGCCAGTTTTAAGTTTTTGCTTGGGTTTTTTATTGTCTTCTTTCATAAGCACGGCATTATCAGCGGCAAACTTTACATTGCAACAAGGAATTTTTTATGCGCTTTCGCACTTTTTTCACATTATTGACTTTCATTTTACTTACGTCATGCATGACCCAAGCCAATCAAGAGTCTCAAGCAAATCAAATATTAAAGCAGCTGAATCAAGCTATTCAGCAACAAAACTGGGAACAAGCCGAAGCTCTTTTCGACCCTAAATTTTTCAACCAAACGCCAAGAAAGTATTGGGAACACCAAATAGAACTCGCCATTCAAGAAAAAGGGGCAATTCAATCTTTTAATAGCGTAGCTTATCAAAAAGACCCACGTTTTGGTGGTGATTTTTATATTTATGTGATGTCCATTAGTCATGAACATGGCACCAGCCATGAAACCGTGACCATTATTCAACCCATTGATGATAAACCCATGATGATCAGTGGCTTCTTATTCAAATAAGTTATGCCATCAAAGCGCAGATCTTACATATGAAAACTCTGCAATAAAGCGCCTGTAATCAAATGCCAGCCATCTACAAGTACAAATAAAATAATTTTTAATGGCAAAGAAATCATGACGGGTGGTAACATCATCATCCCCATACTCATCAATACCGATGCAACCACCAAATCCAATACCACAAACGGTATATAAATTAAAAATCCTATTTCAAAAGCTGTGCGAAGCTCACTAATGACAAACGATGGAATCAAGACATGCATGGGCGTGTCATTCGCTGTTTGAGGCTTCTCAATATGTGCGGCATTTAAAAAAAGTAACAAATCATCTTCTCGAGTTTGTTTCAGCATAAAACTACGAAGCGGTGCCAATGCCCGATCAAAAGCCACAGATTGGTTGATATCCTCTGCCAAATAAGGTTGAACCGCTTCCGCATCAATTTTATTCCAAACAGGCATCATAATAAACATCGTCATAAACAGCGCCAAACCAATCAAAATTTGTGTTGGCGGACTTTGTTGTGTTCCAAGGGCTTGACGCAAAAAAGCAAATACGACGACGATTCGTGTAAATGATGTCATCATCACTAAAATAGAAGGGGCAAGTGTCAAAATAG
>JAUZQL010000303.1 GCA_030950975.1 Mariprofundaceae bacterium
AAAGCAAAACTTGCCCAACGATCCTGTGGGTTGGCGCGGTATGCCAAGGCTTGTAAACGTGCGGCACTGGGTTTGCCTTGCAATGCTTCCCACTGCGCGCGCATATTCAAACTTGTGGCGGCCCATGCACGTTTTAAAGCTTGTTGATGTTTGGAAGACACTGCCATTTTCTTGACGGCGACATGCAATGAGATGCGTGATTGTAACAACCAATGCAATACATGGGGCAAGGGACTTGCTTGATAACGCATATGTGGAAGGGCGTATTCAATGACAGGCGACCATTCACTTTGCATGTGTGTTGATGTTGTTGGACTTAACAACACTTTGGCATTGCCCCAATAACGCCCTAACCATGTCCAAGCACCTTCACCACCCCATGTTTGCGCATCGGGTGCATGCTGTAACAGTGTTTCTGCATCCATCATATCACCTTGAAAGCCAACCAATGCGATGCGATAAGCATCGATAAAGACGGCATTGTGAGCGAAGGCATGTATAAAACTGCGTATCACCACTTGTAAATCATTAACGTCAAATTGATTGAGTGCCAACCACTGCACAAATACACCCTGTGAATTGAGATGTTGCTTGGCACGTTCAAATTGTTCGACGGAAAGCAAGGCACCTCGCCCTACCATATCAGGGTGAAATAAATCACCCATAATGACATCATAATGCTTGTTCGTACGCATCAAATAACGACGTGCATCATCATGGATGACATGAATACGATCAGGTAAACCGTGATTGACTTTAGAAAAATACGTTTTCGATGCATATACGGCACCTTGTGATAATTCGACAGCATCAATATGCGCTTGAGACCAAGCCAATGCACCCGAAGCGGTGATACCTGTTCCCAGACCTAAACATAACACCTGTTTTGGATTCCCATGCAAAAATAGAGGTAAACGTGCTTGATTGCGTTGGACTGCCACGGAGGTGGGATCTGTGGAGGCATCCATACGTTGCAAATCTGCCAATAAAATGCGTTGTCCATCCGCTCTTTCCAATACATGGGTGATGGATACAGCATCTTCTGATTGATATAAATCATGGGATTGAGGGAGTTCTTGGGCTAATAAACGTGAGGCAGGTGGTAAATCTTTCACAAACCAGCCCAAAATAAGCACCCCTATCAACGCAGCCAACATGATACGTCGATGTTGGTATTGCTTGGACCAATAAAATCCACATACCATCAATAATATGGCAGCCAACACCCATGTTCCAGATGTGCCTAAATGTGGAATCAAGACAAAACCAGCCAACAATGCACCAAAACAAGCACCCAAACTATTGGCGGCATACAAAGATGCCCCTTGATGTTTATCGGCAATCAACGGCAACCAAGCACCCAGTATCAAGGTTACAGGTAAGGTACACAACGCAATCAAAGCACCTTGAAAAGCCAGTGCACTCCATAAATTACCCCATGTATGATGTTGTCCCCAGTCATTCACATACGGAAAAGCATACAGCCCCACGATTGCAAATACTGCGGCAAGCATCGGAGCCCATGCCAGTACCAAGCTGCGAGGCAGGCGTGTTGCCCACACACTTCCCACACCGATGCCCCATAAAAAAACAAATAAAATGACTGCCAAGACATATTCAGTACGCAATAAAATCATGCCAAAGGCGCGTGTCCAAGCGATTTCCAACATCAATGCTGCCGCTCCCATACCTGCATACGCCAGTAAACAAGATGTGGAAATTTTATTCGTTGTGCATGATGAGGAATTGAACGTCGCTTGAGGGGATGTGTTCAGTGCTAAAATAAACAAACTGACACCAATCAAGATACCCAATCCTGCTACGGCATGCAAAGCAGCAAGCCAACCTAAGATCGGAAGCAATAAAAGTGGGGATAATGCTCCCAATGCACCACCCAAGGTGTTGAAGCCATATAATTGCCCTAATGAAAGTTTCAATGATTGCCCAACACGCAACATCCAAGGAAAAGCAAAACCCAAGGCTAAAGCAGGCAATGCCAAGACCAATAATGCAGAACAAACCTGCCAAAATTGCCAAGTATCCACATCATTCAAACCCAAATAAAGCCC
>JAUZQL010000304.1 GCA_030950975.1 Mariprofundaceae bacterium
AATGGATGTCTGTGCTTATGTTTGCATAGTGTGCAATGAAATTGATGAGAGGTGATGTATGTCTAGAGCATGTGCCCGCCATATTTTGGTGGATTCAGAAGAAAAATGTTTGCAGTTAAAAACTGAGATTGAAGCAGGTGCGGATTTTGCTGATGTCGCCAAAGAACACTCAAACTGCCCATCAAGTCGTAAAGGTGGTGATTTGGGTGAATTTGGACGCGGTCAAATGGTGCCAGAATTTGATGAAGTTGTTTTTTCAGCAGACGTTGGTTCCGTTGAAGGTCCTGTGAAAACACAGTTTGGTTATCATTTATTAGAAGTGACAAGCCGCAGCTAAACAGCAATGTTTACCCCACTTTTCAGCTCATGGTGAAGGTGGGGTAATATTGGCTGTTGGTGAATTTAAGGAAGGATTTGATTCAAAAGAATATCAAGTTATGAAAACCTGAGCCCAAAATATCGGGAATCTTTGAAAAAGATGAATGGCTCTTTTAAAAGTCAACATTCATGACATAAGTCATCAATTATTGAATTACTTGTACGCCATCTGGTGTACCCATCAAAATAACATCGGCACATTGATGCGCAAACACACCATTGGTGACGACACCCGGTACTTCGTTCAAATCATTTTCCAATGCGAGTGCATCATGAATTTCTAAACCTTTGACATCAATAATAATATTGCCGTTATCCGTTGTGAAACCTGCGCGAACTTCAGCTTCTCCACCGACATTTTTAGCAATACCCATGACTAATTTTTCCGCCATTGGAATGACTTCAATGGGTAAAGGAAATTTCCCTAAAAAATCCACTTGCTTGCTGCTATCCACAATACAAACAAACTGATCTGAAGCGGCTGCTACAATTTTCTCACGTGTTAAAGCTCCGCCGCCACCTTTGGTTAAGCATTTCTTTGGATCAAATTCATCCGCACCATCAATATAAACCGACAAACTATCGACCTGTTGTAAAGCATCATTCAAGCTAAAAACAGGAATACCATGCCCACGTAAGCGCTCTGCGGTGACTTCTGAACTGGCAACTGTGCCTTGAATATTATCTTTGATAGTTGCCAATGCATCAATAAACATATTGGCAGTCGATCCTGTTCCAACACCAATGATTGAACCTTCAACCACATATTTCAATGCTGCTTCCGCAACTTTTCTTTTCATTTCATCTTGTGTCATTTTCCTCTCCTTATTTACTGATGTTACGCATACGATCATCGCATGATTTTTTCATCGAATTTTAGGGATGAACGTTGCTATGTGTTCATGACTCTGGAAGTGCGGCTTTAGCCGCGCCGAATGAAGTATCAGGGCGTGGCTAAAGCCACGCTTCCTAAGCATGGAATGACGTTTCTTTTTCATCAAGATGCGTAACATCAGTTATTTATACCCATCAAACTTAAAAAACCATAGGTTTATGTCAATTTATCAGGAACTTCTAACTCATCAGCATCCATATACACCGATGCTGGATACACAGGCCCAATATCAACCATAATCCACTGCCCACCACGTTGCCCCATTTCCACATCCAAGACATCACCCAAATGCAAGTAATTGATGATTTCTAACGGTAAAATAATCGGTACAACGGGCGATTCTTGCTTATCAAAACCCAAAAATACCGTTTTATGTTCAATATCTAGTCTCTCAATGCGTGCATGACCTTCGACAAAGGCATCAAAGCGTTGACCACGCAAACTAGGTGCCACACCTGAACCCAAACGAACATAATACAATAATAAGTGAGCTGCTGTTGCCGCATCCAATGCATCTAACATGACATCATTCAAGACATCACACCATGTCGTTTTTTGTTCATCATTGAGCCAGTCCTGCTCATACATAAACATGACCCATGCTTGCAAAATTTGTGCAAACGTTTTGACCATCACACTTGAAGCATTGGGGTCACGCAAGATATGCCAGCCTAAGAAATCACGGAAATGTTGAGCATCCAAACAGTTTAAAAATAAACCGCCCAAATCTGCAGAAGCATCCAAATCACCATCAAAAAGATTTTCAATATAACCTTCCAAAGCTTCTTCCCAATCATCCAACGATGTCTCTTCTGCTTCGGTTCTATCTTGAAATAAATTAGAGTAATATACTAAAAATTCGGCCAACATTTCAAAACAGGCTTCAACATCTTGCCGTTGATATGTGTCACTATCGTGTTTATCCAATGAATCCAGAAATTGATCCATTGCATCTTGTACCTTTACATCCATGATGATTGACTACCATTCCTTCATAAATCTATACACATGGCGAAGCTTGCCCCACTTATCCATTAAAGCTATGTTCCCGTTCATTTTAAGCGTTTATTTTTTATTTATTTTGATTTTTTAAAAGTTTAAATACAACAGGAGACACACCATGGTTATCAATGTTACTGCTATTCGGGTTGGGCATATTTTAGAGGTCGATAAGCAGTTATGGCGCGTCATGAAAACCCATCATGTCACACCGGGAAAAGGCGTGGCATGTATGCAAGTGGAAATGCGCAACCTTGAAACAGGTAATAAAACCAACAAACGTTTTAACTCCACTGAAAAAGTGGAACGTATCACACTCTCTCAAGTGCCTATGCAATACCTTTATGCTGATGGTACAGATTATCATTTCATGAATACTGAAACGTATGATCAAATCACCTTAAACAAAGGCTTATTAGAAGATGTCTTGCCTTACTTATTGCCTGAAATGAAAGTGATGGTTGAGTTTCATGAAGAACGTCCTTTAAGCGTCAAACTTCCAATGTCAGTGGTCTTAGAAGTTGTGGAATGCGATGCTGCCATCAAAGGTCAAACGGCAACGAGTTCATATAAACCCGGAAAATTGGAAACAGGCGCATCGATTATGGTTCCGCCATTTTTGGAATCAGGCACGAAAATTAAAGTAAACACTGAATCTGGGGAATATATCGAACGCGCATAATGCTTTATTTAGGGTCATTTCTTCTTTTAAATATGATTTGTTTCAGCTCTCTATCATGGGGAGCTGAACAGCCTTTACAACTTGAGCAAAGCTTGCATGCCTCCAAAGGTAGCCCCGAAAAGGCTCTATCGTTGAACGATGTTCTTGCTGTTATATTTCAAGATAATACGTCTCTAAAGCTGAAACAACTTGAAGCACAAAGCTTCCAACTTGATCGTGCTGCTATCAAAGAACAATTGGATCCACATGCCAGTGTTAAAAGCACATTATCAGATGAAACAAAGCCTACCACCAACCCTTTTGCACCGTCTGGCACGAGCATGGCTACGGTATCAGGAAATGTTTCGCAGCCTTTGGAGAATGGTTCCAATTTAACACTATCAGCCAGCTACAGTCGCTCCAAAACAAGCTATCCAAGCAGTGTTCCTAAAGTCTTTCAAGCGACCATCAACCCAACCTATCAACAGCAGATTGATTTAATCTATCGTTATCCCTTGTTTAAAGGGCATGACAACCTTGTTTATCAAGCTCAACTGAAAGAAATCAGTGCCAAAGAACATGCAGCCCATTGGCAAGTTCGCATGGAAAAAGAACAATTAGCAGCACAAGCCATACAGTTGTTCTTTCAATTATCTGCGAATCAGATTGCCATTCAATTGGCGCATGATGCCGTTTTACGCGCTAAGAAATTTTTAGCCTATCAAAAG
>JAUZQL010000305.1 GCA_030950975.1 Mariprofundaceae bacterium
CAATTTATTCAGTACAGGTGAATCATCGCCTGTATAACGATGCAAACGTGCCAAATCTTCAACGGGAATAAAAACCTGTGCATCGCCTGCATAAGCAATCTTGATAAAGTCAGCTTGCTCATCGGCTTCGCCCATGCTTTCCAAACCCAGGTAACGTCCGATGCCATGATCTTCATGTACCACTGGATCACCCTGCTTCAATTCAGCCAAGGATGTGAAAACATCCGCCCTTAATATTCGTGAGCCTCGTCCTCGTTTGCGAGGTAGGCGTTGCCCTAACATCTCTCGCCCTGTTAACAGCAATAAATTATCGCTTGTTCGTAAAAATCCTGATTCCAAACTGCCAATCATCGACGCAATAGCATGGGATGGCATGTCCAAAAGATTATCAATATGAGGTATATCTTCTTGCAAGTCATGCAAAGCTTCACACATGCGTTCTTGTTGACCCAAACCATGTGCGACCAAAAGAATGCTGCCTTGATTGTTGAGATGTTGTTGTAAGATAGCTTGTAAATGATGCAGTGGTTGTTTTTGTTCTTGAAAATCAAGCAAGGAAGGGGGCAAATGAATATCAGGATGTTGTTCCACTGTTTCACACAACAACTTGGATTCAGTGGCAAACAACTCTTGCGGTGCAATACTGGGTTCACGGTTGCTGCGTACCATTTCAAATTGACTACGCACTTGATTGGCAAACGCATCACGGCGTTGTTCAATATCTTTGACGGATAATACTTGCGTATTGGAAGGTAAAAAATCCAATAAACGGGCTGATGTATCATAAGCCAAGGGCAATAAAGCTTCGATACCTGGGTGTGGGCGACCTGCTTCCACTGCGGTTAAAATGGGGTGCGTTCGGTATTGTGGAAAACGAGCGCGAAAAGCTGCGATGAATGTTGCTTGTCCATGTGCATCTAAAATGACTTCACGCACAGGCACCGATGTAAAATGTGTTAAATGCTCGCCTGAGCGCTGGGTTTCAGGGTCAAATCGACGAATAGATTCAATCTCATCACCAAATAAATCAATGCGCAAAGGTTGATCTTCGGTGGCTGGCCAAATATCAAGAAGTCCACCGCGTGCGGCAAATTCACCCACCGATAATACCCGTTCACTCGGCATCATGCCTGCTTCAGTGAGTTTCTCTTTTAATCGACTGATATCCAAAGTTTGACCAATCTTTAATTGCCAGACATGAGCAGCAAGCGATTCAGGCGGTGCAATCCTTTGCAACCATGCGGGCAATGCCGTCAAGACAATACCTTGAGGATTGGGTGTATTGAGTAAACGCCCTAAGGTGGCAAAACGTTCTCCCACAATACTGTGATGGGGTGATACACGATCATAAGGTAACACTTCCCAAGCTGGGAAACGCCAAAATAACTCAGGTTTATCGTGTAAAAAGAACGCTAGTTCTTCAGCTAACGCCCGATAACTGCGAACATCGGGGCAAATATAGACATGCAAACCTGATTGTTGGGCTTGTTCAGAAAGTTGCCAAGCTAAACCTGTTGTTTGAGGTGATAAGTGGGGAGAAGAAGAAGCAGCAATAAGCATGCGTGAATATCTATGGGCTTACTTGGAAAAAACAAGTAGAAGATTATTTCTTATGCAAGAAATCTATCGGACATCGCATGTTTGACACAAAAGACCCTTCGACACAAACATGGAGGGTGAGTGCAGCTTATATGCTAACGTTCTATTGAACTAGTATATGCATCATCGCGATGCGTTTAACGACCAATCATAATCCAAGTAACCATCAATAGAATGGGATTTAATGCTGCTATATTTTTGCATGAAAGCCACAACACCACCGACATGTTCAAAATCATCGGCAAACCATTTAAAAATTGAAGAAACTTCCAATTTACCTTGATGTAAACGCGCACCTTTGCCTTGATTGGCTAAAAAACGATGGACTTGTTCATTCAACTGTTCATCCAATCTATCAGCTTGATAAGCTTCATCTCTTAAATCAGGACAACTTACCGAGGCACAGACAATCGCAAAGTGAATACGAGGTTCTCCCATCGGACGTAAGATATTATTTTCAATATCATTTAAAGAATAAACCTTACCTGCCACCATGCCTGCATCTTCTTTCCAAACAGGTGCATACCAACTTCCCACATCTTTGATACTTTGAATACCCGCATGTTCTACCACCATTTTGATGGCAAGAATGTTGTAGCTATTGATCCAGAAAGCGAGTTTATCTTGTTTTGTTAGCAATGTTTTGAGATGGGCTTGTTTGAGCTCATTAAGTGTTTGATGCCAACGAGCATCTTGTTGAAGACTTTGATAATCGACGACATTGAGCTGAATAGCATGTTTATTTCCTGTGTGGATATAATCTTTTAATAAACCATTCCAACTGGAAAAATCATGGCTTTGAGCCAATATTGGGTAACATAATAATATACATAATGATAATAAACGCATTGTTTGTGAGCATCCTTGATAGGGTCTTCCCTATTTTTTTATAAACTTAAGGATTTTGTCGTTGTTTCATCAAGCTGCTTACATTTTATTTTTTTAATTTAAAAACAGCCCTACTATATAATATACCAGCATGTATATTTAAGTTGGCACATAAGTCTCCGATAGTCTTTAGAGTCGATGGGTGTTGTTTCACGTTAAGAGATTCTTTTAAAAATAAAAAAAGTTTTTTCTAAAGTCCCTTAAAAGCCTGCCGATAGATTGAAGTGTAAGAGGGAGAACACGGAAGTTCTTCAATCCTGCAAGGATGCAGGGCGTGACAAGGCATGAAGTCGTTCACGAATTAAACATATACTATGGAGAGATTAAAATGCTATCAGTACAAACCAACCTCGGCGGTAACACCGCACTGAAAAACTTAAATACCAATACTCTTAATATGAATAATGCGATGAA
>JAUZQL010000306.1 GCA_030950975.1 Mariprofundaceae bacterium
GATAAAGATGAGGAAGAATCTCGGTATCCGAATCAGAAACAAAGTGAACACCTTCATCTTCTAATTGTTGGCGTAAATCAGGGTAGTTATAAATACACCCATTAAACACGACAACCACATCATCCACTTGCATGGGTTGATGACCACGTGCATCTGCGCCGACAATGGCAAGCCGATGATGCACTGCTGCAAAGGAGGCATCTTGATAATCACCATTATCATCAGGCCCTCGTTGAGACACTGCCGATGCCATACGCTGACATTCATGTAAACTTGGATACTGACCCCATAGCGCCACAAAACCACACATCTATGACTACTCGCGCCCTAACATGCGAAAAAATAAGCCACGCATATCCATGCCAATCCCCATCGCTGCAGGAATGGAAAACAAGGTAATGGCGGTAGAAAATAAAAGTCCCCATGATAATGCCAATGCCATTGGTGCAACAAAAGGATCAAAACCACCCCAACCATAAGCGGTGGGTAAAAGTCCGACCACGGTGGTAATGGTGGTAAGCAAGACGGCGCGTAAACGGCGTTGACCACTGCTGATAATGGCTTCACGCCAAGGTACACCTTCTTCTAACTGGCGTTGAATAAACACAGCCAAGACCAAGGAAGCATTCACCACCACACCTGTCAACGCAACAAATCCCATCATTGCCATAAATGAAAGCGGTTCACCGTGAAGATAAAAACCAACAACAATACCAATAGCACCAAAGGGTATCGCTAACATCACCAAAAAAGGATAACTGATACGGTTAAACTGAATGGCTAAAATGACAAAAATACCCGCCAAGGCAAACATAAAACTATAAATAAGCCCCTGAACAGATTCTTTGCTGCGTTCTTGTTCCCCACCTAAATGATAACGTACCTTTTGAATATCATCAGCCAACCATTCATCCGTACGTTTCATCACTTGCTCATTGAGTTCTTTGGAATTGATATGAATACGATCGACTTCGCTGGAGACATTGATAATGGGTCGCCCATCTTTGTGTCGAATACTGCTACTGCCTTCCGTCTCCTCAATATGCGCTACACGCGATAAAGGCACCATGCCACCGCGTGCATTGGGAATGGCTAAATGCATCAAGGTAGCTAAATGATGCTGTGCTTTTTCAGGGTAACGAATCGTCACATTCACTTCTTCTGTGCCTTGTTTCAAGGTTGAAACTCGAATGCCATCAAACGCTGCTTTGATATGCAGTGCTGCTGTTTTTAAATCAATACCAGCATACGAAGCTTTGGCACGATCCAACACGATATGCAGCTCTTTTTGCCCTGGTTGCAAATCACTTTCAATCGCAGTTGCTCCCTCACTCGTATGAAGAAGATGCTCCAAACGCTTGGCAACACGCACTTTTGCGGCTTCATCGGATCCACTGATTTCTACTTGTAAGGCTCGCCCAACAGGTGGGCCTGAAGATTGCATGGCAAAACTAAGCTTCAAATCAGGAAACAATGCAGGAATATCCTTTTCAATGTTATCCATCACCGTGTATGCTGATATGTCGCGTTGGGTAAACGGCGTTAAAATCACCCGCACAAAACCAAAACGGTCGCCCACTTGTTTCAATGATTCTCGTTGGTCGGCACTGTTTTCACCTGCCACAATAGTGGTGGTTTCCAGAATACTAGGGTCGATGCGTTGGCGTACTTCTTTATCCAATTGGATGAGTTGCTGAAAATTATCTTCCAAGGTTGTGCCAATAGGGTTACTGACACGCAAATAAAACTCACTTTCCGCACCACCCGGGACTAATTGAAATTTCATATGACTCGCCGCTAGCCCCGTTGCAGCCAGTGCCAATAAGGTCAATAAAATAGTCAAATAACGAAGTTTGACAGCCAGTTTAAGGAATTTTCCATACAGATGATTAAACCAGTTAAATATTTTCCGTTCACGAGGATGTTGGTTGGCATTGGCAACATCACGAATATGATTGGGTAAAATAAAGAGAGCTTCCAGCAACGAAAAAGAAAGCAATACAATCACCACCACAGGAATCGAATAAATAAATTTTCCGATAATGCCATCCATGTACATCAAAGGTAAAAAAGCCACAATAGTAGTTAAAACAGTGGCTGTAACAGGCCCTGATAATTCATACGTACCTTCAATAGCGGCTTGTTCAGGCGGTAAACCACGTTCCATGTGCCATGTTGCATTTTCACCAATAATAATGGCATCATCGACCATCAAACCCAAGACCATGATAAAACCAAACATGGTCAAAAGATTCAGTGTGACACCTGAAAAATACAACAATGCCAAACCTGAAAAGAATACAATCGGCAAACCCCATGCGGTGGTGATGGCAACTGCTGGACGTAAAAATAACAACAAGGTTAATAATACCAAGCCCAAACCAATGGCACCATTGCCTGTTAATACACCCAAACGAAGGCGTGTAATCAATGAAAAATCTTGATAAGTGCGAACTTCCATATGGTAGCGTTCAGGCACTGTATCCAAATAAGCACGTACCCGATCCACCAAAGTAATAATATCTTCATCGCCTTTTTTCATGACAATAAAATTGACCGCAGGTTTGCCTTGTGCTGCCACCATACGATTGCTTCGTTCCAAGGCATTCTCAATATCAGCCACATCTTTGAGACGTAAGGTTTGTCCTTTATCATTGGCTCGCAAGACTAAATTTCCTGCATCTTCTGCCGATGTAAACTCACCCGTAATGCGGATGATTTGTTGCCCTTCATCTGATTTTAAACGCCCCCCCGGCGCATTGATATTCCAACCTTGTATCAAACGCACCACATCATTGATGGATACACGTTGTTGCCGCATCTTTTTGGGATTTAACGTAATTCGAATTTCTTCTTTGCGATCCCCTTGCACAAAGGCATGAGATACACCTTTTAAATTCAGAATATCATCTTTGATATGCGTGCTGATATGTTTTAATTCTAAATCACTCACATCACCAAAAATAGTAAAACCCAATACAGGGGCTTGTTCTGATTTAATTTCAGCAATCATAGGTGCGGCAGGCAAATCTATGGGCAAGGAAGCACGGTTGATACCTTGCTGAATATCAGAGACCAAACGTGATCGATCTTGATAATTTGGATCAACTTGAACGGTCATTGTCATGACACCTGTAAAGGCAGTTGCATACAAGGTATTGATGCCATCAATGCCTTTGAGTTCACGTTCAATCGGCGTTAATAAAAGATTTTCTACTTCCTTGGGCGATGCTCCCGGATAGGCTGCTGACACCACAATGGTGTCAAAATTCACGCTGGGAAACGCTTCGCGTTGGATATTTAAAGCGGCATAAGCACCTGCTGCCAATAACATCAACGACAACAAATTAACCAGCAAACCTCGACGCACAAAAAAGCTAATCATTGCTTTCATTGGTTTTCTCTTAATAAACGGACAAGTGATTTAGGTAAGGGCAAGACACTTATTTCATCGTAAAGATGCTGCTTGGTCAAAGGTATTTCATCCAAAAACTGTGTTTTACCATCTCGATAGGCGAGACGTGAAAAAATACCAATGGCTTTCAAATGTCGCTGAAACGCAGTTAATCGAACACAATCATGCCAATGCGTGACATCTGTAAAAGAAGATTTTAATGAATGAGGAAGTGCCTCAAAAAAAATACTACTCCAAGCAAAACGTAAACTTTCAGGGTAATCTTGATAACAATCATACAATAATGAAGCAAGGTCATAGGTTACAGGACCCATCACCGCATCTTGAAAATCAATGATACCCAAGGGTAAACCATCAGGTGGTAATATGAGATTGCGACTATGAAAATCCAAGTGGACTGGAACACAAGGCAAGCTTGCTAACATCGCCAAAGAAGGGCGTAAATCCCGATGGAAATCATCCCGTTGTTGTTGGTTGAGTTTAACATCAAGCACTTTGGGCAGATACCAATCCACATAAAGATCACATTCTTTTTGCATACGAGTAAGGTCAAATTGCGTTAAATCACATGTCATGCTTGATGCTTGTAACACATGCAATTGCCGCAAAGCATCGACAAACAAAGGCTCTAAAGGCATCCTTTTTTGACGGCAAACAGCCCAAGTATCATCGGCAAAATCTTCCAACAATAAAAAACCTTGTTCGGCATCGAGTGCGATGCGTTGAGGAACCCGCAAGTTTGCATGTCTCAAACATGTTTGAAGGGTTAAAAAGGAAGATAAACTTTCTTTTTCTGGTGGCGCATCCATAAGTACCCATGTTTTTTCTTCACTACTGACTCGAAAATAACGGCGAAATGAAGCATCCCCTGCCAATGATTGCATGGAGAAAGTGGGTAAATCGAGGGTGTTTAACCAAGATAAGGCTTGTAAGGCACGCGCATCCTTCATTGCGTGACCACTAAACCAGTGACATGAATGGATTCTTTCAGCTTTAATAAAGCTTTTTTAGCTGCTTTTTTATCCATATATTGCCCTGTGTAAATGCGATACCAAATACCTAATGTTGCCAAGTCTACTTCTTGAATACGCGTTACAAGTCCCTTCTTTTTAAGCTTTTCCAAAAATAGCACAGCATCCGAACGTTTTTGGAAAGAAGCCAATTGAATCTGATACATTCGTTGGCTGTGGCTGATGGTTTCTTTTTTTACTGCGCTCGATACAGGTGGTTTCAGCGTATGCTTCTCAATTATCGGCGTTTGGAGCGTTTCTTGATGAATAACATCTCGATTTTTTAATGTTGAAGGCGTGCTTTCTTTCTTTTGAGGTGATTGATTCAACGTTGATGGTGTGACAGATTGATTGGGTAAATCATTATAAAATATCAAATCACCCACTTGTGTCATCGATACTTGTTCAGTTTTATGACGTTGTTTTGCGACCAGCCTTAAATTTTCCAATTCATTTTTTTGTTTTTGAATCAAATTCTGTAAGCGTTCTTTATCTTGACTCGAAGCAATTTCAGCGCCTTGATCTCTACCAAGCCAAAATCCGCCTGAGAAAGCCAGCATCACCACAACCGCTAATAAACCAATCAATACAACAATAGTCGTGCGACGAACAGGGCGCTCATCGTTTTCCTCAGGCTCGGAAGCAGGGACTTCAATATGGGCAAAATCCTTTCCAGACATGATCAATACCTCTTCATCACTGGCTTACATCCGTTCAGGTGCTGAAACGCCCAATAGGGTTAAGGCATTAAAAATCACTTGCTTCACAGCACATGCCAATAATAAACGAGCTTGTGTTAAGGCTTCATCATCCGTAACCACACGATTTTTATGATAAAAACTATGAAAATCTGCGGCTAATTTCATCACATAAGTTGCCACTCGGTATGCTTCCAAACGATCTGCTGCGACTGCCAACATATCACCATACGCAAGCATATTGGCAATCAATGCTTGTTCTTCTGCGCTTACCAAAGGCGACACATCCACATCTTTCACAGGTAATAAGACAATGCCTTCTTCTTTTGCTTTTCTCAAAATAGCTGCAACACGTGCATGAGCATATTGCACATAATACACAGGGTTTTCATTGCTTTTTTCTTTGGCTTCTTCCAAGTCAAAATCGAACTGACTTTCGATGCGGCGTGTCATAAAATTAAAACGTACAGCATCCGACCCAACTTCATC
>JAUZQL010000307.1 GCA_030950975.1 Mariprofundaceae bacterium
ATCATAATGCCATGCTTTGCCCACCCCCATGCTTAAACTGTTCATCAATGCCGCATCTATTTTGGCAAAACTCACACGTTCGCCTTCTTTGGGGCGTGCAAATAAAGTAAATGCTGCATCATTGGCGTGTTCAGCTTGATACAATACTGCGGCAAGGTGAAATGCTTGTGTTGGACTGCCCAAGGTTTCAGCGCTTTGTACATGCATATGAAGGTGGGGTTGAGGTGAGCGACCTGAACTACCACATTGCGCTAATTGTTGTCCTGCATATACATAACTGCCCACACTCACCAACACACTATGCTGCATGAGATGTGCCAATAAGGCATACAATCCATTGTTCATGCGAATCAATACATAATTGCCCCAGTTATGATCTGCATCGACTTGCCCTGGTTGATTATCAGGCAAGGTATGCAGTGCTTGCACGACATAACCCGATACAGGTGACAACACAGGCAATGAAAAACAGTAATAATCATCCAGTTGTACGCCATCGGTGCGATAGCTTTGCCCACGTTCCACAATATAAAAATCAAACGCATATTGCCATGGCACTTGATGGGTATGTGCGCCATGAAAACCTTGGTACACCGACCATGTGCCATAAAATGGCGCAGCCAATGCGATGCTTCCGTATTCGCCTTGACGTGCGATACTTAAACGCGCCCGTTCGGCACTTTTTTCAGGTAAGTCGGGACGATGCAATAATAATTGCAATGAGCTGGAGGCAGGGCGTTGTGTCAACGCCAATAAGATGGTCATAGTGGTCATCAAAAAGGGTACAGCCATGGCAGGCAAGCCATACACCAGCATCACGGTTTCTGTGGCAGCGGTCAACAATGCAGCCAACACTGATCCAACCATCGCTAACATAAAACTAGCACGGCTAGGTACGGTAAATACACCGCCCAAGACCATCGCTACCAAAATAAAGTTAAAACCATTCCATGCCACCAAATCAGGGTGAGGGTTACCTGATAAAAAGGCATACGTGGTGAAACCACAGGTAAAACCAGCCACCGCAAGCACTGCCAAATAACGCGATGTCAGCAATACCCCCATAAATAACAGCAAGCCTGCCATCGGGTGAGGAATAAAAAATGCCGATCCTAAAGCTGTAAGAAACTGATCGACCCAAGGGGTCAGAAAGGTGTTATGTGGTGCAAGGGGTAAAAGATAACGGCTCAATGTGCCATAACTATGGGCTGCCAAGGTCACCGTTAAAGCGACCAGCACAAAAGGTAAACTTAACACGGGTAATTTGCCCAAACGCCATAACATATCGGACATGGCAACCGTCACAAAAACTGCCAACACCGCACCCAATATAATCAACACCGCCAAATAAATATCCAATTGATAATATGCGCCCAATGCCAGCCCGACCAGCAAACTATTGTACACATGCAAACCGCTTTCCAAATGGGGGAATTTTAACAATGTGGCAACCATCATAGCTGTGATAGCAGCCAACAAACCTGCCAAACCAGTATTGGGAAACCAAAGCGTTGCCAGAATAAACAAGCCACCCACCCAAGGTTTATCGGCCAATAAAATCGAAGCATAGGCGCGACCTAATCCCATGCTTCGATCTTTCAACGCTGTCATAAACAAAGGTCAATCAGCCTTTGATATCAATGGATTTTAAATGTTCAGGCATCCGTTCTTGGGCTGTCATCACCTGCAAATCCTCAGCCTCTCGAATCACCGATACATCACCATTTTCATGAATCATGATGACATTCGGGCGGTATTCAATGAACTGCATCCATTGGGTATTGTTGTATGCCCCAACATGGCTAAACACCAAGGCATCCCCCACATTCATCGGCGGCAACATCACCGATGAGCGCATAACATCAATATTCATACACAAAGGGCCATAAAGAACCGTATCTTCAGCAATACCATCCAATGGGCGTATCGGAGTAACTGGATGATTGTACCAAAAACCTGTAAACAAGACATTCACCCCAGCATCTAAGACAATAGAACGACGACCATCAGGCATCCGTTTGTTGGCAATCGCAGAGGTTACTAAAATTTCAGTATCATCGACTGTGAAACGCCCACTTTCCAAAATTAAACGCGGACGAGGTTTGCCCGCCAATTCACGTTGGCGTGTCGCATCATTCAAGGCAAAACAAATTGCTTCGGCATATTGATCAATACTTGGTACGACTTGTTCAGG
>JAUZQL010000308.1 GCA_030950975.1 Mariprofundaceae bacterium
ACATGCTTGCTGTGCCGATAAAGAAGAACCACTGTGTAAAGAGGCTTCAGCACCTTGAAAGTAGATCAAAGTACCTGCTTCCCAAGCTTGATTCAAGGCGTGTTCAATTTCTTTACCACGACCTTTTCCAGCCACCGCTTCATGTCGATCCATCCAAACCACTTCAGCTTGCCTACGCCGTTGTTCAACAGCGACATCTTCTTCAAAAACACGAAAGGCTTGTAGCACCCGATCATCTTTCAGCCATGGTGTATCAAGATTGGCTTTTTTCTTAGTTTTTGGATTTAAACGTGCCAGAATCCAAGCTGCAATAGGAAATTCAATACTTTGGCTTAATAAATCAACCGCAGCTTGAGGCAATGTTTCAGGTCGAGTAATCAATTGATCTAATTTTCGGGCTTGTAACACCCATTGCATCCAAACGCCTTGTCCTGTCTTTTCAGCCAGCTCCCAAAGCGCCAATCGCACCCAGCTTCGACGAAGCATATGAGCACCCATACGATCTTCTGCCAATAATGGGCAAATTCCCGATTCATATTTGCTACCTACTTTGGCACGAACTTGTCGCATTCTAGGCACAATATCAGGTTCTAAGCCATAGGACATAATCACAAAACGATCATCACCCAATAAGGCATCTTCGGGTTGGCGGTATAAAAAAGCAATGGGTGTGACAGGGATGACCATTGATTCATACGTTGCAATTCGAGTCACCTCAACAGCACCATCGACATGTTGTTTTAAAAAATGACGCAATGCCCAATCATATAATCCTCCTGCAACACTCACTAAAATATGATCGGTGTGTTCGGCATGATCTGAAGATAAACATTGAATTGCTTGCCGAATCATTTTTAACATTAAAATATTCACGCTGGCTACCCAAGGGGCATGATCCAATTGATCTTGCTTCCATGATTGTTTCCACATGGCTTGCCACATTTCAAATAAGGCTAAAGCACCTTCAGAATCAGCACACCAATGATGCAATAAGTTTTGTGGTAAATGCGGGTAGCGTGTTTGTAGATGTTTCATAATCACACGGCTTACGGGGTTCAAAAGAGGCAACTGGTGTGCGGATACCTTTTCCTGATCAATCATATAACGAAAAGAATAATCTTGGAGGTGACGAAACGCTGTTGTCAACATCTCCAATTGATTCGCAGGTATCGCATACGGCAGGTATTCTTTGCCATCTTCAGCGGTATAACGTACGGGCAAACGACGTATATCCACCTTACAACGCACAGCAATATCTTCACCGCGATTTAAAATCGGATGATACCAACTCCAACGGTAATCAAAATAACCCGGTGATAACATGTCCCCTCCAACTTGACTAAAATTCATGCGTGACGAATCAAATTATGAGCATGTGTGATTGCCAGTTATATCATGAAACCCTAGCTTGCCGCGCCCACTTTTAAAAACTGGGCAATTAAAGCCTAATTAAATAAAAAAAGCACCTATTCTTTAAAGGATAACCTTTATCATGATGACCCATATTTTACGCCAAAGCATAGTGAAATTTTGCTATAGCTTTGCGTTGCTTACGTTTGCCTTTCTTCCCATACACTCACTTCAAGCGGCTGAAATCATAACAACATTGCCACCTTTATCGAGCTTGGTTCACTGGCTTGATCCTAAGGCCTCTGTTCAATGTTTATTATCATCCAGTGCCGATCCTCATCATTTTCAACTGACACCAAAACAAGTGGAATCCATACAAAAGGCAACATTACTGATTCGTTCATCGCGCGATGATGGACAGTGGGCAAGACTTCAAACATCAGGCATCACTTGGGATATATGGGCAAGTCAAAGCTCCATGTCTCATGAACGTGAAAAACATCATGAACACCACCATGAACAAGGCAACCATGCTTGGTTAAGCCCACACGATGTTGCGTTAATCCTACCCCAACTTGCAGACCATTTGATACATGTTTATCCCAACCATAGCCAAGCTATTCGTCAACGTTTGCAGGCAGCAGACATTCAAGTGAAGCACATTGAAAAACAGTGGCAATCTATCGCCATGTCACTACACCTCCATGAAAAAGGAACCATCATGCAACACCCTGCGTGGCTAACGCTTTTTCAAGATTTGAATATTCCTGTATGGACTGTGTTAGAGTCAGATAAACATGGGCAAGAACATGGCCCGCATGTGTTAGAAAATGCTTTGCAGGTTATCCAAGCTCACCCACACAGCTTATTGATTGCCGATAAACGTCATAGTCAGCAAGCTTTATTATGGCTTCAACATCATCATACTGAAAGTCAGATGGTTATATTGGATGCTTTGGGTAAAAGTGATGAAACATGGCCTGAATTGATGCAACGCAACCTTAAAATATTACAACAATATTTATGAATTCAAGCGTTCTTTCTTTATCTCATATTTCATTTGGTCCTAAAAAACGACCTGTGTTGGATGATGTATCGTTTTCTCTTAAAGCGGGGCATTTTATGGGCATTATTGGCCCGAATGGTGCAGGTAAAAGTACGATTTTATCAGTCATGACGGGCTTGATTCAACCCTCGCAAGGTCATGTTTATTTGTTTGGCAACTGTTTAACGCATTTTAATCGCCATAAACTGCTTAAAAAAACGGGTTATTTACATCAACTTCACAATGCTGAACCCCATATGCCGTTAACGGTATCCGATGTGGTAGCGATGGGTTTATTAGACTATAGCAAACCTTTATGGTGCTGGATGAAAAAAAGTGTCCAATATCAAGAAGCGATTGAAAAAGCCTTGAGTTATGTGGATATGCTTGATTTTATAAACCATGATTTTCGTTATTTATCAGGTGGTCAGCGTCAACGTGTACGCTTAGCTCGTGCTTTAGTGCGTCAGCCACAATTATTATTATTGGATGAGCCATCGGCAGCCTTGGATAGTCAGCAACAACAAAAATTATACCTTTTATTGCGTCAACTTTGTGATGAACAGAACATGACCATCATTATGGTAGAACATGATATTGCAGCCATTACGGGACATGTAGATTCAGTGGCTTGTCTCAACCGTAAAATTCACCACCATGCCATGAAGGGTGAACAGATTCCTGAAGATGTCTGGCACCAAATGTATGGCGAACATATGCATGTGCTTGCCCATGATACAAGTTGTATTGGCTGCCATCATGATTGAACTCATTCAACAATTTTTTGCCAGCACTGTCATGCAAGAAACTTTACCACCTGCACTTTTTATTGCGCTGGTATCATCCTCAATATCGGTGATGGTTTTGGCTCATCGACTTTCTTTTTTGACGGTGGGTGTTTCTCATGCCTCGCTGGCAGGTTTGGGTTTAGCAGTTACTTTTTCATTGCCTTTATTGCCTACTGCCACAGCTTTTTGTGTCGGTATTGCGCTATTGCTTGCCTCCTTACCTAAAAAACAAGGTATTACAGAAGATACGGGTACAGGGCTTCTTTTTGCAGGAAGCATGGCTTTGGGTATTATTTTAATGTCCCGTGCAAGCCGCAGTGAAGTCGATTTATTTGGTTTGTTATTTGGAAATATTTTGACGGTGAGTGATTCCGAGTGGCATTGGTTATTATGTATCGGCAGTATGATTATGCTTGTGTTTGGATGGATGGCACGTGCTTGGTGGAGTATTGCCTTTGATGCCACAACAGCTTTAGCCAGTGGACTTCCTGTTGGTGTGTTGAGTTTATGTTTGTATGGCACAGTTGGGCTGACTGTCGTGATGTGTGTCAAATTGGCAGGTATCGTTTTAACGACGGGTTTGATGGTGTTGCCTGCAACATGTGCATGGTTTTGGGGACGTTCATTCATGGGTTTATGGATCATGAGTATGCTGATTGCGTTGATTGCGACGCTACTCGGATTATTTGTTTCTTATACCTATGATTGGCCATCAGGGGCAAGCATTGTATTAACACTTTGTATTATCTTTATGATGAGTTGGGGGGCAAAATGGAAACAACAACACAGCAGGTAAGACCAAAGGGCATTAAAGCGGGTATTATCATACGCTTCTTGGCAAGTGCTTATGATTTAACTATTTTATTTGGTTTGTTATTTATGGCATTTGCCCTATGGACTTTGGTTGATCCCAATATGTCTAATACACCGAAGCCATTG
>JAUZQL010000309.1 GCA_030950975.1 Mariprofundaceae bacterium
CTAAAAGTTTTGTTTTTGTAATATCAGCCCCCAACTTGTGCATCCATGACTCGTTTTTCAATCGCTTCTTTGCTTGCTTCAGGCTCTAGTTGGGCATAAACATCGGCAAGTTTATCGCCAACTTCTAGCTCTGTTTTTGCATCCAGTTTTCCATCCACATAATCCTTCAAATCTTTGGCAGTATCATTGGTTTTAAATGTTTCAATGATGGCATCAATCTCCTTGCTTTTTCCTTCTAATCGTTCCAGACCTATTTTACCGAGCGCAAGCCAAGTATCCATAGGTATATCAAAGCCTTTTTTCTCCTCCACGCCTTTGATAGCAATACATGTTCCGATGGCTGTTCGGGCCATTTTCTCTACTTTTGAAGCATTTTCGAACTTCTCTGTATCGAGTTTAATATCATTCCGAAGGTGATCGATATAGTCAGACGTATTGTCAAAATCATCCATTGGTTTATCGGACTGCATCGCTTTTGCGCCCAATTCCTCAACATTTTCCTTGGGCTTCAATATATCCATAGCAAGCCCAATCACTTGCACCACTTGCCCAACCGGCCCAAGCAATGGCCCTGCGACTTTTAACAAGGAGGTTGCGGCACTGGCTAACACTCCTCCGATACTGCTCACCGCACTGGCAACACAACTTACGGCACTACTAACAAAACTACAAAAACTGCTAAATAACCCCATTTCATACTCCTTTTCCATTTTATTATTTGATGTTACGCACTTTGTAAAAAAGATGCATCATCCCATGCTCTTAGGTTCCAAATTCAGCATGCTTTGGAAGTGCGGCTTTAGCCGCGCCCTGATACTTCATTTGGCGCGGCTAAAGCTGCACTTCCAGAGTTATGAACACAAAGACCACGAAATGATGACATACGTAACATCAGTTATTATAATCATTCGAAAAAAAACCTACCGCCTAACGTCATGCCAGAAATCTTTTAGCTGGCATCTATGGCTTGCAACAAAAGACCCTCGATACAAACATTCGAGGGTGACGATTATTCGATTTTTTGCTCTAGAAACCCATCATCCCCTCCTTATTCTCAAATAAGCCACTTCATCCCGACTTAGCTCTTGCTCGCCTGTTTTTATTTTTTCATAAACAGACAAGATATTCTCATTTATAATTTGCTGTTCTTCATTATTCGCTGCATAACAGCGACGGTATAAAAACTTGCTGATAAAATCTAAAGATTCATCAACAAGATGCTTACCTGCGAATGCAATCAGCTCATCGGACAATGCTTTAACTGTGTGATTCTTAAAGACTTCCTCCCATAAGCGAGCGAATCTTGCATATTTGCCACTTAAAAAATCTTCGACCACTTCATGGCTTGGTGTTTCTTCACAAATTTCTAAACCGGGAATTAGGCCATGTTTATAATGTTGGGCATAATAACTTAACACAATGGATCGCACCGATTGTTCATCAACCATGTCTGAAGTTGTGGTGCTAATATCTTCCAGCTCTTTGATTTGCACCTGCACAGGCTTGGCAAAATCTTGATTGGAAACAATCGCCCGACCCACTTCAAGGTTGGAGAAAAAATTCTTTTGCTCATCTTCAAGCGCCATCGTATTGCCAATGGCTTCTTTATCATCGCGTGCAAAAAGCCGATGCACGATTTTGGTATTGGTGTTTTTAAGCACTTCAGGTGTCAGCTTGTTGGGAATTTGATCTACAATCATCAAGCTCTCACCATATTTTCTCACTTCTGCCAGCATATCTGAAAACGTTTCAACACCGAGCTTTTTGCTGGGATTATCCCCAGGTGTGTATTTTGAAAGTAATCGATGTGCTTCTTCAATAAGTGTAATATGCTTAAATTCTTTGCCTTGCTGCTTGTATGCTTGATGTTTTCTTTTGATTGCTTCATTGAGGTTAATCAAAATAAAACCCATCACCAGCGATTTTTCCGCACCATTTTTAATCTCTTCTAGCTCAAAAATAACATTTCTTTCCACTAAATCTTGAAAATCAATGCTTCGAGGGGTGTCCAACATAAAACCTTTGGCTCCCACCATCAGCCCTTGCAGACGCGCTTTGATAGAACCAATGTAATCATTCTTAAGCCGCTCATCAAAACTTTGATTTTCTGTAACCTGCTCCACTTTGCTGATTAAATCGCTCAACGTTGGAAAAGCATACACACCATCATCAAATGGATGGTTAAATTTACGATTGGTCGATGTGGCAATATCCCAACCGTATGACATATAACATTCATACAAGGCACTCTCAATGATTTGCGGAATCGCAGCTTCCATATCAAAAGCAGCCTCAATATTGGCTTTAATCATATCCACTCTTGAAGATATATTTTCCCCTTCAAGAAATTCAAAGGGATTCATTCGCATCGGTGCAGTGCTTTCGTTGCCCAAGGTGAAAATCAAGAAATCATCATATTTTTGCGTCAGTACCCGATATTCTGTTTTTGCGGGTTCAATCACCAAAAAAGGTACATCTGCAGAATTAAGAATACGCTGACAAGTGGTGGTTTTGCCGCTACCTGTTACCCCAGTGATAAAGGTATGCTTGTTCAAATGTGCTTTATTGATGGCAACTTCGATATTCAAAGTTTTTCCGCTTTGCACTAAATGACCAAGAAGAAGGCGTTCATCTTCAGCCAAATCTTGTTTTTTGATGTTGAGCCCAAATTCGACTTCTTCTTTAAGACTAAGTCCCACGACTTCTTTTTGAGGAAGCGATGTAATTACACTCAATTCATTTACAGACATCCAATTGGCTAGTTTTCGATTACTTTGTGCATAAAGAAGCTTGGCTTGCATGCTGTTGATATTGATGGTTTCTTTTTCCAAAGGAATTTGAAGGTTTTTAATGGCTTGTAATTCGTTATAAGCAGAGACTGGCTTGATGGTCATCGGAGATTTGTTTTCATCAATACCTGAAAAAATTGCGCAAATGCTGCTACCTAGTTTAATCAAGGTTCCTGTGTTATTGGCAAATAAATACATCGAAACATTAAAAACCCCTTTGTTTTGCCCGTATGCAACCCGCTTAAACAAGATTTCATCGATATATTGCACCCATTCGTTGATAACTTTTCTGGTAAACTCTCTGCTTTTGTTTGTACCTGTATTTTTTGCACAAGATTTATTGCTCGAGTTCGATGAACCAACGGTTCTAGAATTACTACTCCCCTTAGATGTACCTTGAGTGACTGTGCGGCTTTCACCTTTGTTTGTACCTTCATTGACAGAGGATGAGTTATTTTTTCCACCACCTGATGGTGTGTAGCCTTCTGATGTGCTGCTT
>JAUZQL010000031.1 GCA_030950975.1 Mariprofundaceae bacterium
CGTTTTTTATGCCTTGAATCTCGCGAAATATCCTGCGATAAAATGTTAAAAGACTTATGCCCACCTACTTAAATATTTCTAATGTGCCTATTCAAATGATCTTCTGCGTCACAAAAAAAGATTACATAAACAAGGCATGAATGGGCGCGATAGGCTTATGATCATTCGTGTTTTTGAGATATTTGAGCGGTACACCCTGAATCCATATTCATCGTATATCGTATAAATGGGATCCTTAATATTTTCCGCAGGCCTTATGGCACAATGGGATGCTGTTGCATTTGAATCGGAATATTTTTTATTTGGAGAACCCATCATTATACCTCACCGCCTTTCTTCGAATATATATTGTTTTTTTGGCGTTATGGCTCTCATATCCCCTCTCTTCCAACCTCATCTCATCAATCCCAATGTTATTTCTTTTTATACCATTCCATTTTTTTTTACGTTATGGATGATTGCTTTCATCGTTAAGCAAAATAATGAAGTTTTGATCACTTCGACAACGGCTATTTTGTTCAGTTTAATGGCTGCATTGGTATTGCTGTCTTTATCCTTATCTAATAGTTTTGCTCTTATTCTATTTTTTTCTTGCATCGTTTTTATTGTTTTTTCTCAGCCCAAAAGCCACCCTTATATTTTATTTGGGTTTCTTGTCAGCAGTGCTGTTTTTAGCTCGCTTGCTTTATTTGTTTGGGTAGGCTACACCAATGGTGCAGCATTACATTTTGGTCTATGGGAGTTAACCACTGATGCTAGAGTAAAGCCTGGCGGTCCTTTTGTTAATGGTAATGTCCTCGCTATTGTGAACAGTTGTGCGTGGTTACTGTCCGCTGCCTATGCTCTAAAAACGAAACAATGGCGATGGTGGTTGCTGGCGTTTTTCTTTCTTTGCTGTGTCTCTATTAGCATGGCGTGGGGTGCGTGGTTGGCGATGCTCCCTCTTATAATATGGTTTTTAACGTATTATGCTATTCGTAAAAACTACCGAGCTGTATTAGCCTTGTTATTTAGCATTCTGGTTGCGTGGAATGCAGGACAAGCAGTTGTGGAGTATGTTACGACACATGATTCGGTTGGTACACAAGCACGCATAAAAAATGTATCCGAACACGGCATTGAAGAGCGGAAAATGATATGGTTAGCAACCTATAAAATGTGGCAGGAGCATCCATGGTTCGGTGTTGGTTTAGGACACATGTCTGCACATTACCTCACTTATCAATCCAAAGTTCTAGCAGAGTCAAAATCATCACTACCTGAGCAGGTTGCATTAAACAGTGCCCATGATTTATTGCTGCAATTGATGGCTGAAGCAGGTGTTTTTGGTCTATTATTGTGGTTGTCAATCACCATATGGTTGTTTATTTTATCCTGGCGATACCGCATGCGCATTGCTACGTCGAGAGTGTGGCCAGCTTTAGGGTGCGCATGGTTATTATGGATTCAAGGCATGGGAAATATAACCATGTCTCGCCCTTATCCGATGCTTATGTTTGCGTTGTTTTTGGGGATTGCCTCAGCTCCTTCGTTACGTTTGTCTATGGCAAAATATATTAGAATAAAAAAACATTTTTTTATTCTAATATTGTTACTCCTTGCACCTATTTTTGCATGGGAAGCAGTAGAAAAAACAGAGGCTTGGTTGGACTATGAACGATTGATGTTTAGTGATAATACTACAGCAAAAGAAAAGGCTAAATTAACACAATCATTGGTCACTGAACCCAGCGTATTACCCTATTTAATTGCGGATCTAATAGGTGATCGATTACTAAAACCTGAATCGCAGCAATCAGTCCTACTTTTAGAGCCTTATTTACAGCAGGCATTACGATTGCGAGAAGACCCTCGATTATTGGAGCAGCAATTTTATATACACGCATTAAATAAACGTTGGGGAAAAGCATGTGATATTGCAACTATTTTAATACCGATGAAAGCAGAGGAAAAAAATAAACAAGCATATATGGATGCCTGCAATAAAAAAATGCCAAAAGATTTTTCTCTTTATTGAAAAAGGGGCCAGTTGAATGGTTACGTTTTGTAAGGTAACGCGCAATAAATAATCTACCAAAATCGCGCAGGATTTTTGTTCAGCATCAAGGCGCAAAAAGTGAAGCATAGTT
>JAUZQL010000310.1 GCA_030950975.1 Mariprofundaceae bacterium
TCATTGGGCAAAAGCACATCACCTTCCTGACCTCGCAATGCCGCAGCTACTGCCAACTCCAACGATTCAGGAATATGCGGCAATGCCTCATCGACCCACACCCCACCTTTGTCTCGCAACATCACTCGAATATCTTCCGACATCGTTTGCTGTGCCAGTTGAGCTTGCAGCTCCTTCATCTCACCCCGTATTTGCCGCAATTCTTGCTCTGCTTGATTGCGCTCTTGTGACGCATCACTTTGCCTATCAAGCAGCCCTTGTGCTTGCTCTTGTCCTACATCCAAACCAAACACCATATCGGCATGTTCTTTTTCAGCTTGCTGATATTGAGCTTCTGCCTGCTCATATTGTTGTTGATGTTCATCATGTTGCATTTGCAAGCTTTCGTACGTGGATTGCAAGGTTTCCGTTTGCACATCTAATCGCTGGAGCTGTTGATCCACTTGTACTTGTTGCTGCAACTGCGCCTGATGTTGAGCTTTAAGTTGTTCATAATGACGCAATAAGTCATCACGTTGTTTGCGCGCTTCTTGCACATGCTCTTGCGCCACATCCACCTGTGCCAAACAACGCTGACAATCTTCTTGTAAATCATCATCACCTTGTGCCGATAATTGTTCTTCCACCTCACGGATATCTGCTTCCAACACCTGTTGCCTCGATGCTGCTTCATCCATACGGTCTTCTAAAACTTGCCGCCGCTCTTCCAACAAGCGTTGTTCGCCCGATAAACGTTCCGCTTGACGTTGCAACTCCGATAATTGCTGATCACGTTGACGCAATTCATCTTGAGCGTGTTGCACCTCTTCTTCATGCATCACCAATGAACGCCGCAGTTGTGCTACTTTCAATTCACTTTGTTGATGGATGTGAATGTGTTCTTCCACGGCTTGATTGGCTAAAGACCATTTCGCTTGTAAATCATCTAAAGCCTGTTTTTGATGCACAAAACGCAATGCCAATGCCTTATGAGACAAGCTTTCATGATCATCTTGCATGGTTTTGAAACGTTCAGCTCGTGCCGCTTGCTGTTTTAAGTTTTGGCACTGTTTGCGCACTTCTTCCAGCAAATCCAAGATGCGTTCCATATTGTTTTGCGTGCTTTTCATCTTTTGTTCGGCTTCTTTACGCCGTGAACGATATTTCATCACCCCTGCCGCTTCTTCCAACAATTGGCGACGTTCTTCTGGTTTGGCTGTAATCATGCGCGCAATCGAACCTTGTTCGACAATGGCATAGGCTCGCGTGGACACACCTGTATCCAAGAAAATATCTACAATATCTCGCAAACGCACAGGTTTACCATTGATATAGGCATCCGAACCCACATCTCGAACCAAACGACGACGAATACGAATTTCTTCCATCTCATGGTATGGCGGCGATAGTTTTCCTTTTTGCACCGTAAAGGTGAGTTCAACATCACAAATACCAACAGGCGCATGGGTATCCGAGCCTTGAAAAATTAAATCTTCCATCACCCCACCACGCAGTTGACGTGCAGAATGCTCCCCTAAAACCCAACGAATGGCATCCACAATATTGGATTTTCCACAACCATTCGGACCTACAATCGCCGTCATACCTTCAGCCAAAGCAATGCGTGTGGGATGCACAAAAGATTTAAAGCCTGATATATCGAGTTGTTTAAGTCTCATGATTCAACCGCGTGAAAGGAATGCTAAGGGATTGCATGTTTATGAAGCTTTATTCAACCAGCATTGTAAGGAATCTAAGGCAGCATCTGAGACTGAGCGGCGGCGTTCTGAGCGTGATAATCGACGTTTACCTTCACGTTTTTTAGCTGAAGGCAATAAACCAAAATTGATATTCATGGGTTGAAAATCAGCCACACGTGTGCCCGAAATATGCCCCAACAATGCGCCATGTGCCGTATCTGAAGGAGGTACATCTGGCGCTTTACCAGCCACAATGTCCGCTAAGAAACGCCCAGCCATCAAACCCATCGCAGCGGATTCAACATAACCTTCCACGCCTGTGATTTGTCCTGCAAATAAAATACGTGGTTCTTTTTTCAAACGTAAGCTTGCATCCAATAAAGCAGGTGATTTGATAAAGGTGTTGCGATGTAAGGAGCCTAACCTAAAAAACTCTGCATTTTCTAATCCAGGAATCATGGAAAACACTCGTTTTTGCTCGCCATAAGTCATTTTTGTTTGAAAGCCGACCATGTTTAACAGACTTCCCATACGATTATCACGGCGTAACTGCACCACTGCATAAGCTTTTTCACCTGTTTCAGGATGATCTAAACCCACAGGTTTCATTGGTCCAAAACGTGGGGTATCTTCACCACGCTCCGCCATTTCTTCAATCGGCATACAGCCATCAAAAAAGGGGATATCTTCAAAGCCTTTGAACGCCACTTTTTCAGCCGTCACCAAAGCTTGAATAAAGGCTTGATATTGCGTTTTATCCATAGGGCAGTTCAAATAATCACCCCCTTCGCCTTCTTCGACATTTTTATCATAGCGATTTTTCCAATAACACACATCCATGTTGATGGATTCAGCATCTAAAACGGGGGCAATCGCATCAAAAAAGCAAAGCCTATCTTCGCCTGTCAGCTCTTTAATTTGCGTATATAAAGCATCTGATGTTAAAGGGCCAGAAGCAATCAACACCAAACCATCTGAAGGAATGCTTGTTACTTCACCTGCCACAAACTCAATCAAAGGTTCATCTCGTAGTTTTTGGGTTACCAACGCAGAAAATTGTTCTCGATCTACCGCCAAAGCTGTGCCTGCTGGAATCCGTACCGCATCACCACATGCCATAATCAATGAATCCATGCGTCTCATTTCTTCATGCAAAAGACCGACTGCATTTTCCAAGTGATCGGCTCGAAAGGTATTGGAACAAACCAATTCTGCGCAATTTCCCGTCTGATGGGCAGGTGTCATCACTGAAGGGCGCATTTCATACAAACGCACCTTGATGCCGCGCTTTGCCAATTGCCATGCCGCTTCTGAACCTGCTAGACCTGCGCCAATAATATGTATCGTGGAAGAAGTATCAGTTGTCATGCCTGCAAACTACAAAACGCCAACACAACAACAAGTTCAAACTATCACTCATCCCTACATGGCTGCATAAATAAAATCGTTGTAGTCAATATCACCATTGATAGCAAATTGAAATGCTGCTGCTACTTTGGGTATCATACCCGAATCAACAGCGACTTTTTGCAGTTCAGAACCCGTCATTCCATCATGAATCGCTTGTCTTACAGTTTCATTCACCACCAATAATTCA
>JAUZQL010000311.1 GCA_030950975.1 Mariprofundaceae bacterium
CATGGTCCATTCCATTGCCTTTGCCAATAAAGATGCCTTGCGTAAGCCTTTTTCAAGCACCAGTCGCGAAGATTTTCGTTTGGCTTTGGATATTTCAGCGTATTCATTTGTTGCTTGTGCACAACGTGCCGCACCATTGATGAAAGAAGGTGGAAGCATGGTCACCATGACTTACCTTGGCTCAGAACGCGTTGTTCCAGGTTACAATGTGATGGGCGTTGCCAAAGCAGCCTTAGAAGCATCAACCCGTTATTTAGCGCAAGATTTAGGGCAACGTAATATTCGTGTGAATGCTGTATCAGCAGGGCCTATTCGCACACTGGCAGCTTCAGCAGTGGGTGATTTTCGTAAACTGATGGAAAAAAGTGCGCGAGGTTCCATGTTAGGGCGCAATGTCAGCCAACAAGAAGTCGGCAACACCACCGCTTATTTACTCTCTGATTTAGCCTCAGGTGTTTCAGGTGAAGTACACTATGTCGATGCAGGTTTTCATGTGGGTGCTGGCGACCCCGGTGTAGAATAAGGAGGCTTTGCGATGTCGGGCTCAAGTTTTGGTGATATTTTTCGTGTTTCAACAGCCGGTGAATCGCATGGTGCAGCTTTGCTTGCTATTGTGGAGGGCTGTCCTGCGGGCATCACACTTTCCGAAGCAGATATTCAGCCTGATTTAGACCGCCGCAAACCCGGTCAATCAAAATACACCACCCAACGCCGTGAAGCCGACGAAGTGGAAATCTTGTCAGGTGTTTTTGAAGGCATCACCACAGGCTGCCCGATTGCTTTGCTCATTCGCAACACCGACCAACGCAGTAAAGATTATTCAGACATCAAGGATAAATTTCGCCCCGGTCATGCTGATTTCACCTATTTTCACAAATATGGTCGACGTGATTACCGTGGTGGCGGTCGATCGTCTGCACGCGAAACGGCAGTTCGTGTCGCTGCGGGAGCAGTTGCCAAACAAGTGTTAAAGCATACGGGAATCAGCATTTTAAGCTGGGTCGATCAAATTGGTCCTCATCGTGTGAATCCAGCAGCCTTTCAAGCCGATGAAATTCGCAACAACCCATTTTTCTGCCCTGATGCAGAAACAGCCGTGAAGATGGCTGAATTTATGGAGTCATTGCGTAAGCAACATGACTCTATTGGTGCCGCTGTCGTGGTTGAAGCCTATGGCATGATAGCAGGTTTGGGCGACCCTGTATTTGACCGTTTAGATGCTGATATTGCTAAGGCAATGATGTCGATTCCTGCCGTGAAAGGGATTGAAATTGGTGATGGTTTTGCTTGTGTCGAAGCTTATGGCAGTGAATTTGGCGACCCTATTCGAAAGAATGGATTCCAAAGCAATCATGCTGGCGGTATTTTAGGTGGTATTTCCAATGGAGACACGATTCATGCACGCTTGGCCATGAAACCAACCTCTTCTATTTTAACGTCACGTCCCACCATTGATATTGCAGGCAATGAAACTGACATTATCA
>JAUZQL010000312.1 GCA_030950975.1 Mariprofundaceae bacterium
TGGAAGCATACAAGCAACACCAATACTAATGGTCACACATCCTGCATCGGTTGCATAATCATGTTTTAATTGTAAATCCTGAACATGTTGACGCAAAGCATCTGCGATTAGTTCAGCTCCTTCGATGGGCGTATTCGGAAAGATTGCAACAAATTCTTCACCGCCATAACGTGCCACCATATCGGCTGGTCGTTTCAACGAGGCTTTTAAAGATGCCGCAACTTGAAGCAAACAATCATCCCCTGCTTGATGCCCATAATGATCATTGTACTGTTTGAAAAAATCAATATCCATCATCGCAATGGATAGCGGCTGTTTTTGTCTCTGAGCTAACTTCCATTCTTTTTCAAGACTACTATTAAAATAGCGACGATTGGCAATTTTAGTCAACCCATCTGTAGTGGAAATACGTTCCAATTCTTTCAATGCCAGTTGCAATTCCATCCGTTCAAGACGTGTTCGACTGTGATAACGAAGCCTTGCCAGCAATTCAATTTTATTGGGTAGTTTGACCAAATAATCATTCGCACCCGCCTCAAATGCCTGCGCCTTGACTTCACCATCTTCTTTTGACGACAAGACAATAATTGGAATATCTTGGGTGGCTGGAATACGTTGATAATATTTCACCAGTTGCAAACCATCCATATCAGGCATAATTAAATCTTGTAAAATAACCGTCGGATTAAGTTGACTCGCGACACGAATGGCATCGGCACCTTTATCACAGTGATGCAATTCAAAATTCGGATCATCATTCAACATATTACGAATGGCAGCTGCGATAATCGCCTGATCATCCACCAGTAAAATATGAAAGGGTGGTTTTTTAAGCGCATCAAGTTGTTCCTGTAAATCATCAATCATTTGTATATCAAACATGTTAAATTCACCCCTCCTTATACAATAACGCGTTGTATTGAATGCAATGATTCAAAGCAAGACCAATAGCTTTCGGACTTTCAATCACGTTTGCGGCTTTGATTCTCGCTGTTTCTTTGGGCATACCATACTGCTGAAGCCCCCAAAACCAGACATAAACTGGGCAATACGCCATTTTGATGATTCATATAGCTTCACCTATTAAATCATACACACCTTGCAACATGGTATTATCATGGAAACTACTTTTGGTTAGATAATAATTCGCACCAGCCTGCATCCCTGCCAGACGATCTTCTTCCCGATCTTTATACGATACAATCATCACAGGAATATCTGGAACGTGATAATCAGAACGAATCAAGCGCAACAGTTCAAGTCCATTCATACGTGGCATATCAATATCACTCATCACCAAATCAATACTTCCAGCACGCAAAGCATTCCAACCATCCATGCCATCCACAGCCGTGCGCACCTGATACCCTTTATTTTCCAACATGCGTCGTTCTGCTTCACGCACTGTAATCGAATCCTCCACAACTAAAATCGTCTTTCGTGTATGATTCGATTTAGATTCTTCTTGAGTTAATCCATCAAACTTGCCCGATTCTATCAATGTTTGCATCGATAATAACACATCATCGACATCCAAAATAAACAACGGTGAACCTTGAGAATCGACAGCCCCCGTTGAAATATCTTTCACCTTGCCTAAACGTTCATCCAATTTCTTTTCCATCAAAGGCGTTTCCCCCACCACATCATCGACAATCAAACCATAATGTTGCTGATGCGATGGAAAAACAATCACATGCAAGACATCTTGCATCGGTTTTTGAGCCCATCCTAAAACCTGCGATGCTGAAATAAGTCCGACTTGTTGATCTCGCCAATGGATGTAAGGGCGTGATTCTGCATAGTGAACATCATCTTTATCCACATGTTCAACAGCGGCAATACGGGTTAAGTGAATGCCATACAATTCATCATGAATCATCACCAATAAACAACGCACAACCGACAAACTCAAGGGTAAAGAAATATCAAAAGCACTGCCTTTTCCTTCTTCTGTATGGATAGTTAAGCTTCCACGCAATAAACGAATGGTATTGGCAACCAAATCCAGCCCAACACCTCGCCCTGAAATATTGGAAAGTTCTTTTTTCATGGAAAAATGCGGTAATAACAAAAAGTCTAACAACTCTTTCGTTTCCATTTTTTCCACCATATCAGCCGTGGACAAGCCTTTTTCCACAATACTTTGACGTAAATAGGTTAAATGAATGCCTTGTCCATCATCTTTAATGCGGATGTGTAAGCCACCATTGTGATGATAAGCTTCAATGTGAATCGTTGCTTCAGCACTTTTCCCAGCCAGCTGACGTTGATCGGGTGTTTCAATACCATGATCCACAGCATTGCGAATGATATGCTGCAAGGGTGCTTGCATTTGCTCCATGACCTCGCGATCAATATCGCAATCTTCGCCTTGAATCGTTAAGGCGACCGATTTACCCAATGTTCGCGCTGTATCGCGTACCAATCGCCGCAATGATGCAACTGCATCACCAAATTTCTGCATCCGACTATCCATGACTTCATACGATAAGCGTTGTGATATGCTGGCTGTTTTGCGTCCCAAATAATACAAATCATCGACACGCTCTGTGAAATGTTCACGGTAATGCTGAAAACGATTTTCTATCGCTGCTAGCGACCGTTTTAACCTGACATCAGCTTGAGACTGGTTGCGTAAAGCCTGCAACTGCAAGCGAATAGCTGCCAAGTCTTTTTGTAAATCGAGAAAGTTTTGATGGATGGGTACACTATCTTGCGATGCCAATTGGACTTCCCCTGCAAGCGTCATGAAGGCATCTAATCGCTGACTATTCACACGTACCATTTGATTTTGTGTAGGTTTATTTGACGCCATCACTTCTTGATGATGTTCCGTGTCTATGTTCTTTTCGGAAACATCATCCGCTTGCGCATCATCTGTTTTCATAGCCGTTGGTTCTAAAGGCTTTTCATTAGTTTTTTCACTGGGTGGTGATATTTTCCCTTCACTGGCATCATGTAAGGTGGCAGCTAATGTTAAAGCATCCGCTTGTTGCTCGGCTTGCCATATCGCAAAGCCTGCGACATCCAATGATGATATGGATGATAATATATCCGTCGCCTGCAATAACTGATCAATAAGCTGAGGTTCGCAGACAATGTTATCTTTCATCGCAGCGGTAAAACAATCTTCCATTGCATGGGCTAAAGACACGCCTGCGTCCAACCCCACCACAGCCGCCGCACCTTTCAGTGAATGGGCTGCACGCATCAAAGCATCCAATACAGCTTGATCTTTCGCATTCGTTTCCAACGCCATAATGCCTTCATTGAGTGTCACGCACTGGCTTTCGGCTTCCATTTGAAACAGGGGTAAAAGGCTTTCATCAATGGTTCCCATTATTGCATACACCGTTCAAAATCCGATAACACCAATGCTTCATCTAAAAGCGGAACATACTGCCCATGCCATGCCAATAAACCTTGACTAAAACATGATGTTGTTTGGGAGAAGTTGCTCGGCAAAGGCAAAATATCATCATCATGAAAACGAATATACCCCTCAATATGCTCCACCAACATCGTGCTCATTTGATGTTCTTCGCCTGTCAAAATAACTTGCTGCTGATCAATAGGCAGTGTGGTTTTTATATTCAATAAGCGCATCAAAGAAAAACACGGAATTAAATTTCCATTCATCGCAGAAAAACCCTTAAAAACAGGGTGTGAACGATGTGGCACTGAGTGAATAGGGCGAGCAGCTAATATCTTCAAACATGCTATCGCTGACCAAGCCATGTATTCTTGCCCTAGTTTTAAGAGAATAGCGCCTTTATTTTTTTGTTTTACCGACTCTTTTTCTTGTGCAAGTTGTTGCGTCCACGTTTCTAAATAATCCGACGGCGCTTCTTTCTGAAAAAAAGAACTCATATCATCCGAAGTATCACCCATCATACTTGCCCTTGCTGTAAACGATGACGAAAGCGCTCTACTTGCTCATCATGTCCTTCATATTCAGCAATAACCATCAATTGAAGCAAGCTATTTTCATGGTT
>JAUZQL010000313.1 GCA_030950975.1 Mariprofundaceae bacterium
CACGGAAGTTCTTCAATCCTGCAAGGATGCAGGGCGTGACAAGGCATGAAGTCGTTCACGAATTAAACATATACTATGGAGAGATTAAAATGCTATCAGTACAAACCAACCTCGGCGGTAATACCGCACTGAAAAACTTAAATACCAATACTCTTAATATGAATAATGCGATGAATAAACTTTCATCGGGCTTTCGTATCAATAGTGCAGCTGATGATGCGGCAGGTTTTGCAGTCTCATCAAAATTAGATTCACAAAGTATGCGCTTAAAAGCTGCATCCTTGAATGCAACACAAGCACAAGCCATGGTAAAAATGGCGGATGCAGGTGTGAATGAAATTCAAAATATGGTCAATCGTATTCAAACCTTGGCGACACAAGCATCCTCAGCAAACAATCAGGGTGAATTGGGAAAACTGGATGCGGAACGTTTGAAATTGGAATCTGCTATTGATAAAATTGCTAATGGCACGAACTTCAATGGAATTAACTTGTTAAATGGTCAAGATGCCGCAAAAGGGGCTGTAGCGGGTGTGGCAGCAACTATAGGGACTGGAGCTGATGGTGTAAATGCAGCTACGGGAACTGTTGCTTATGCAACTACTGGTTCAGCAGCATTTACTGAAAATGCTTCTTTTAATGTGACTGTTGATGCCGCAGGTGCGATCACAAAAGTAACCAGTAATGTTGACTTACATGGTACAAATGGTGCGTTATTGGCAAGTGCAGGAGATAACCTTATAGCAGGAACAGGTGGTGCTGTTGCTAATGCAGGAACAGGTGCAACAGCTACATCAACCGCAACATTAAATACGGCACTTGGTATAACAATTAAAGCGACAGCTGGTGCTGCTGTTGTTGCGGGTACGGCTACTTTAGCAGGTGCTGCGACGGGTGGTACACAATTTCAATTGCATGCTGATGCCACAACTGCGGTGAAATTCCAAGTGGGTGCGAACAATAACTCTACAGACCAACTCAATGTCAGTTTAACCAATAAGTATACCACTGCTGCATTAGGTTTAGGTGGAGCAGGCAGTTTGTTAACTCAAGCTGGCGCTCAAGCTTATATGACAACAGCTAAGAATGCGTTGAATACGGTAGTTAGTCAGCGTGCTGATTTGGGTGCAACTCAAAATCAAATTGCTTTTATCCAATCCAATTTGGCAACCAGTATTGAGCAAACCACCGCATCTGTATCGGCTATTCGTGATACTGATATGGCAGCTCAAATGGCCACCTTCACCAAGAATAAAATCTTGTCTCAAGTAGGTACATCCATGTTAGCGCAAGCCAATCAAGCAGCGCAAAACGTCATGTCTTTATTCAGATAAGATAAGTAAATCATTCTCCTTCTTGCTTCGGTGAGAAGGAGAGTTGATTTTGCATAGCTCGGATATTTCTTAGTTATGTTAAGTCACAAATTTTTACAAGGAGGTTGAAGTCATGGACGCTATTCCCCAAATATCAAATCAATTCTCATCGGCATCAGCCTCTTTAAGTTCTGCTGCAACAACAGCACCATCGTTATCAAACCGACAGCCAACTCAAAATACAGTAGTTCCTTTGCAAAAATCATCAGAAGCAACTATGAATGAACAAGCTGTTAAAGATGCAGTCAAACAAGCCAATCAAGCCTTACAAAGCCAAGATGTGCAGCCCTCTGTTAGCTTTGGTTATGAATCTAAGTTGGGTCAGATGTTTGTGCAGGTTCATGATGGGGCAACGGGAGCGGTGATCAATGAGTTCCCCTCTAAAAGTGCAAGAGCCTTGCAAATTGCCATGAATGAAATGGTTGGCTTAATTCTTGATAAAAAAGGATAGCGATTATGGCAAATCCTATTGCAAGTTCAGTATTGGGTGTCGCAGGTTTTGATACCAAAGCCGCCGTATCAGGGTTGCTTTCATTTGATAAATTAGCCATTACTCAAGCTCAAAAAAAACAAACCGATCAAACCGCTAAACAAAGTGCTTTTACTGCCATTAACGATGCCATGTTAGCATTTAAATCGACAGCTTTATCGATGGCGGATAGTGCCAAGTTTTTTGCCTATAGTGCTGCTTTGACGAGTAATAACTCTGCAGTACCTGCATCTAGCTTATTGGATGTGACAGGAACCGATGCAGTATCGGCAGGAACCCATAAAATTATTGTACAACAAGTGGCACAAGCTCAACGATTATCATCAGGTCAAGGCGTGGCGAACAGCTTAGGAAGTGTTGTAAGCAGTAGTCAGACTGCATTGAGTATGACTGGGACTTTTAATGTTGGTACTGCGAGTATTTCGGTCATAGGAAGCGATAGTTTACAAGATATTGCCAATAAAATTAACCAGAAGAATACAGGTTCTTCAGGGACTGGTGTTTCAGCATCCATCATTAAAGTAGCAAGCAATGATTTCCGTTTGGTCTTGGCATCGGATAAAACAGGTGCAACAGGTTTTACACTAACGGGCGCTGCTTTGGATGCAGGTGGAGGTCTGGCGAACTTACAATTGGGTTCAGGTGTGCCTAATGCACGGAATTCCATTCAAACAGGTTTGGATGCTCAAGTAAGTATTGATGGTTTAAGTATTTTTCGTAGCAGTAATGTTATTTCAGATGCCTTAAATGGTGTAACTTTAACATTGAAACAAGCCAATCCAGCTGAAGTAAGTATGAATATTAATGTTGATACCACATCGTTGAGAAACAATGTGCAATCCTTTGTTGATGCGTATAATAAAGTGCAAGGCTTGGTGAATAGTCAATTTTTCTTAGATCCAAAAACTGGAACGACAGGTATTTTAGCAGCGGAATCCGTGTTGACATCGATTCAAACTACATTATCCAGCAGTCTATTGCAGACGATTCCAGGTTTAGCCAGTGATCGAAATAGCATGGTATCGGTGGGTATTGAACCCGATGCAAAAGGCGTTCTGACCATTAACCCCACCTTATTTGATAAATTTATCACGACTGATCCAACAGCTATTCGTGATGTCTTTGTTGCCAAAGGCACATCCTCCAATCAGCAGGTTCAATTTTTAACCAGTGGCTTGAATACACCATCAGGTAGCTATCAAATCCATGTATCTCAAGCCGCAAGTAAAGCTTCTGTGAGCAGTAGTCCCACAACTGATCTTGTGAATGCAAGCTTGGCAAATGCTGAAACGGTTACGGTCACAGATGCAGCCAGTCAAAGTCAAGCCATTGTCAATTTGACAGCTGGGATGGGGCAAGCATCTATTTTGACGGCGTTAAATGCAGAGTTTTCTAAACAAACAACGGAGAAGCATGAATTATCGGGTAGTTTAGGAACAGGTTTGACAGTATCCAATAGTCTATCAAGTTTGGGTTTAGGGATTGCAGCAGGCGATACCATGACAATTTCAGGAAGCAATCGACAAGGTGGGGCAGTGAGTGGTTCTTTTTCTGTATTAGATCCAGCTACGGATAATATATCGACGCTTTTATCAGCCATTCAATCCACATTTAACCAAAAAGTCGTGGCAAGTTTGGATTCGGCGACAGGTAAAATTCAAGTGTCGGATGCTAAATCGGGTGATAGTTTATTAAGCGTTCATTTAAGTACAGGTTTAGGTTCATTGAATTTTGGCACAGATACCATCTTAAAAGAAGGTCGTTATAGCATGGGTGTGACAGCGATTGCTCAAGGCAATGGTATTAGCATTCAAGGTAAGAGCTTTGGTTCAAGTTCAAACTTTTCCATCAATCAAAGTGTCAATGGTTTAGGTATAGCGAATCAAAATGCTAGTGGTCAAAGTGTCGTTGGTACGATTAATGGCATATCAGCCCATGGTTCAGGGCAGCTTTTAATGGGTCAGAGTGGCAATATTGATGGTTTTGGTGTTCTTTATACAGGGAATGCCACAGGAAATGTTGCGAATGTGACAATGGGCGTTGGTCTGGCTGCGAGAATGGAAAGTATATTGGATTTATTTGCTAATCCTTTTACAGGCTTGATTCAATCCAATATTTAGTGATGTCGTTGGTACTGACGCTACGTGAAGGTTGGGCAGGCTTGGCTGAAACGAAACCTCAAACCCATGCAGCATATGCACCCGCAGCATCTAGCGTAGGAAGTTATTCCGCTGCTAGGGCTTATGGTGGTTAAAGTCA
>JAUZQL010000314.1 GCA_030950975.1 Mariprofundaceae bacterium
GTATCTCCCATACCTGATGCTGCATGTAAGCTAAGCAATTTAATGCGTTCCATATCGACTTCAGAATCCGCCGACAAAATGGTCATCAAATCTTCATCAAAAATATCTTTTTTCTTATCCGCAAGTGCTTTGAACCGTGCAAACACTGCATTGAGTTCGTCACCATCTAAGGATGTTCCCAATACTTCATAACGTGATTTAAGTGCCGCACGCCCTGAATGTTTACCCAATACCATGCGATTGGTATTCAATCCCACGGATTCAGGAGTCATGATTTCATAGGTTTGTTTCTGTTTTAACACACCATCTTGATGAATGCCTGCTTCATGGGCAAACGCATTCGCACCCACAATCGCTTTATTGGGTTGGACAGGCATGCCTGTAATTTGACTGACCAATTTGGATGTAGGGGTGATTTTTGTGGTCTCAATGCCTGTATCAATGCCATAATAATCAGCTCGTGTTTTCAAAATCATCACAATTTCTTCTAACGCTGCATTGCCAGCACGTTCACCCAAACCATTGATGGTACATTCCACTTGCCTTGCACCCGCTTCCACAGCCGCTAAAGAGTTGGCAACAGCAAGCCCCAAATCATTGTGGCAATGTACCGAGAAAATAGCTTGATCAGAATTTGGCACACGTTCAATCAATGTTTTGATGCGATTGCCAAATTCAAAGGGGGTCATGTAACCCACTGTATCAGGGATGTTGATGATACGCGCACCAGCTTTGATGGTCGCTTCCACAACACGGCATAAAAAATCAATATCAGAACGCCCTGCATCTTCGGCTGAAAATTCCACTTCAGGCGCAAGCGATCGAGCCAATGTCACAGCTTCCACAGCACGTTGAACCACTTCATCGGGTTGCATACGCAATTTGGCTTGCATGTGAATCGGACTTGTGGCGATAAAGGTATGAATACGCGCTCTATCTCCAGCAGGTTTGATGGCTTTAGCAGCCGCTTCAATATCTTTGGGATGGGCGCGAGCAAGTCCTGTAATGATTGAATTGTTCACCTCACGCGCACTGCGAGTCACGGCTTCAAAATCACCGGGAGAAGCCGCAGGAAAGCCAGCT
>JAUZQL010000315.1 GCA_030950975.1 Mariprofundaceae bacterium
AGCCTATGGCAAGCTTTTGAGCTTGATGGTACGTTCATGGTCGAATCAGTACATACCCGTTTGAAATGCCCATTGAATGCGGCGAACGATACCTTTATTTGGAGTTATTATGTCATTATCAGAAGTATCCATTGGCACACCTTTATCCGCCACCGCCACCCGTGTTTTACTCTTGGGTTCAGGTGAATTGGGCAAAGAAGTCGCGCTTGAATTACAACGTTTGGGTGTGGAAATCATTGCCGTGGATCGTTATGCCAATGCCCCTGCCATGCAGGTCGCTCATCGTTCTTATATAGTCGATATGTTGGATGGGGAAGCTTTGCGAGCCGTCGTGGAGAAAGAACAACCCCATTTAATTGTGCCAGAAGTGGAAGCCATTGCCACAGATACGCTTATCGCATTGGAGCAAGAAGGTTTTAACGTGATTCCTTCTGCCAAAGCCACGAATTTGACCATGAATAGGGAAGGTATTCGACGTTTGGCTGCGGAAACCTGTTCTTTGCCGACATCATCATACCAATTTGCAGATACGCTTGAGCGTTTTAGAACAGCGATTGCATCGATAGGTATGCCATGTGTGGTGAAACCCATCATGAGTTCATCGGGCAAAGGGCAATCGGTGCTTCGTTCCCATGATGATATTGAGAAAGCATGGGTTTATGCCCAAGAGGGTGGACGTGCAGGCAAGGGTAAGGTGATTGTTGAGGCGTTGGTTGATTTTGACTATGAGATCACTTTGTTAACGCTGCGACATCGGGATGGCACAAGTTTTTGTCAGCCGATTGGGCATGTGCAAAGGGATGGTGATTATCGTGAATCATGGCAACCTCAATGCATGTCCGCTTCGACCTTGGCGACATCAAAAGTGATGGCAAAAACCATTACAGAAGGCTTGGGTGGTTATGGTTTATTTGGTGTGGAGCTATTTATTAAAGGTGATGATGTGCTTTTCAGTGAGGTTTCTCCTCGTCCGCATGATACAGGCATGGTGACGTTAATATCACAGGATTTATCAGAATTTGCCTTGCATGTTCGTGCTATTTTGGGCTTACCCATTCCCAATATCGTACAACATGGAGCATCAGCATCGTTTGCCATCGTGGTTGAAGGTGAATCGAAACACGTTCATTTTGGCAAACTTGCGGAGGCATTGAAAGAACCTGATACACAAATTCGCTTGTTTGGTAAGCCTGAAGTATCAGGAAAACGACGTATGGCTGTGGCATTGGCACGCGATGAAGATGTGACTATGGCGCGGGCAAAAGCCAAACGTGTGGGTGAAAGTATCG
>JAUZQL010000316.1 GCA_030950975.1 Mariprofundaceae bacterium
CGCACGTTATTCCCGCGTGAAGATGATTTTTCCTGTTTGAGACAGTTCCAAATCATCATTAACCCCTTCGGCAACCCCGTATCACGTCATTCATGGACTGAATACCGCCAGCAAATTGTGGAACTGATTGTTATCGGTCAATCTTGATATATAGTCGTTTAAATATGAAAGTATCGCCATATTCGAGTTCTTTTTATCGGGCATCGACTATTTGAAACAAAAGACTCTCGACCCAAGTATTCGAGGGTGACAACAGAAATCTTTTGGCTTAAACATTAGATTGGGTGGTAGGAATATGAGTGTTGCATGGATTATTTTAGCGGTATTTTCGATATTATTGATTTGGATTGTCTTCATTTACAATCAATTGGTAGGTTTGCGAAATCGTTTTAAAAATGCTTTTTCTCAAATTGATGTGCAGTTGCGACGGCGTTATGATTTGATTCCAAACTTGGTTGAAACATCGAAAGCTTATTTAAAACATGAGCGAGAAACGTTGCAAAGCGTGATTGAAGCAAGGAACCATGCCTTAAGTGCGATGAAGAAGGCTAGTCGTCAAGCTGGTGATGGAAAAGCTATGAAAGCGTTAGGTCTTGCCGAAGGCGCATTAGGGCAAGCGATGCTCAATTTTAATGCGTTGACCGAGGCATATCCCGATCTCAAAGCCAATCAAACCATTGCTCAACTCACTGAAGAACTAAGCTCTACAGAAAATCGTGTTGCTTTTGCGCGTCAAGCCTACAATGATGAAGTGATGTTTTATAATACGCAGCGCGAAATCTTTCCCAATATTATTTTTTCTGAAATGTTTGGGTTTCATGAAGCAAGTTTGTTTGAAATTGAAAATACTCAGGTGAAAGAAGCGTTGAGAATTCATTTGTAAATTGACATGAATTTCTTTGAGCATCAGGAGCGTGCGCAACAACGAACATGGTGGCTATTTGCACTGCTCTTTATCGCTGTTATTGGGGTGGTTTTTGCTGTCTACATTGCGGTAGTTTTTGGTTTGTATGCAGCTCAAATTCTCCCCGTTGATTCCTTTTCGGGCAATTTGAATCTTCATTATTTTTGGCAAACTCAACGTTTTTTATGGGTGACCACTTTCACGCTATCGGTATTGATTGCGGGTTCTTGTTACAAAACCTATCAATTAAAACAAACGGGGGGTGCGGGGGTAGCAGAGCAATTGGGCGGAAAACGTTTGCCCACGCATGTGAAAAATCCCTTGCACAAACGCTTGCTAAATATTGTGGAGGAAATGGCGATTGCTTCAGGGTTACCCGTTCCTTCTGTATATCTTCTGGATCAATCGGGCATCAATGCCTTTGCTGCGGGCTTTACCCCTTCAGATACCATCATTGGTGTTACTCAAGGTGCTATTGATTTGCTTAATCGTGATGAATTGCAAGGTGTGATTGCGCATGAGTTCAGCCATATCTTACATGGAGACACACGCATCAATATGCGCATGATTGCCTTGTTACATGGTATGACCATGCTTTCTGATATTGGTATGCTCTTATTAACATCGCGACGAACAACTCATTTTAGTCAACGTCAAAAAGCGACACATCCGGGGTTGCTTGTGCTGGGAATATTGGTTTTTTTCGTAGGTTTGTTGGGTTTGTTAGCAGCGGATTTGATTAAACGTGCTGTTTCGCGTCAACGTGAGTTTTTAGCGGATGCATCTGCGGTGCAATTTACTCGAAATCCAGAGGCTGTTGCCAATGCCCTTAAAACCATCGGAGGTTATCGTGATGGCTCACGTGTAAATCATCACTATGCAAGTTCGTTGAGTTACTTCTTTTTTGCTTATGATGCAAAACAAGATCGACGTACTCAAGTTTATAAAAATTGGTGGGCTACCCACCCCCCATTGATTGAACGCATTCATCGCATTGAGCCATCGTTTCGTGGGCAGTTCAATGCGTTTGATGCGCAGAAAAAACAAGAACGTGTACGTGTTGAAGCGGATATAGGTGTAGCGTATGCCATGCCTAAAACATCACAGCCAGCTATCAATCAAGCGACGGTGATGGCATCCATTGGTTCAATGCAGGCAGATTGCTTGGATCATGCCGAATACACGCTTGCACATATACCCTCACGTTTAAAGCATTTTGTGCATGATCCATACACAGCCCGTGCGGTTTGTTATGGGCTGTTAATCAGTTCACAGCGAGATATTCATCAAAAGCAGTGGGCATTGCTGGAGAAAAAGGCTGATCCCAATGTTTTGCGTGAAATGCTGGATATTCAGACGGACTTAAACGTGTTGCCAAGCATGCTTCGTTTGCCGTTATTGGAAATGATGATACCTGCATTAAAAACACTTTCCCAAGCACAGTATCAAGGGTTTGTTCAAAACATTCAGATATTGATTCAAGCAGATCATCAGGTAAGTATCTTTGAATTTGCCTTGCACCGCATGTTGTTAAGGCATTTAAAGCCCACATTCTCGGCTTCAAATACTCCTCCTGTATGCCGTTATAAACATTTGAACGATGTACGTGTTTCATGCACTTGTATTCTGGCGATGTTGATTTGTTATGGAGAACATCGACACCCCAAAACTTTATTGACGCACATCACCGATGATTTGTTGGAGGAAGCGATGCCTTGGCCACCTGCACGTTTATTACATGTACAATCACTCAACAAGGCGTTAAATCAATTGCTTGAATGTTCACCTTCAGTGAAAAAATCCATATTGGAAGCGTGTGTTACTGTGATTTTTGATGATGGCGTATTACAGGAAAAAGAAATGGAAGCTTTGCGAGCTATTGCAGACGGCATGGATTGCCCAATGCCACCCATGTTGGCATGTTCAGGGATAGCTTGAATCAAAGGCAAGGTGTATCTTGTCTTTGAGTAGACGATTATCATGAGCTTACTTTCCATCGTGAAGCATAGGATGA
>JAUZQL010000317.1 GCA_030950975.1 Mariprofundaceae bacterium
ACCACCTGTCCGTTTTCAGCCACAGCACGCTCGTCTGTGCCACCCACTGCCAAAATCACACCTTCAGGGGGATTGACCATCGCTTGGAATTGTTTGATGCCATACATCCCTAAATTGGAAATGGAGAATGTTCCACCCGTATATTCTTCGGGTTTTAATGCACCTTTGCGAGCTTTCCCTGCTAATTCTTTAATTTCATTGGAAATTTCAACAATCGATTTCTGTTCTGAAAAACGAACCACAGGTGTAATTAAACCACCATCAATCGCCACAGCAATAGAAATATGGGCATGTTTATGTTGGAAAATATGCGTCTCTGTCCAAGAAGCATTGGCAGTTGGCACATCAACCAAAGCTTTAGCAACCGCTTTCACAACAAAATCATTCACACTCAATTTAAATGAGCCATCAGCTGATTCATTGAGTTGAGCACGCAAATCCATCAAGCGATCCATCTGCACATCGATACTCAAATAGAAGTGGGGAACTTGCTGTTTTGATTCTGTTAAACGGCGTGAAATAGCTTTGCGCATCATGCTATTTTCAATGGCATCATACTCATCTGCATGGTAAGGCATCGGACCTGTTGGCAATGGACGTAGCGCAATGGGTGTAAAGGATTGACCACCCAAATTAATACCACGTTTAGATGCTTTTTCAATATCCGCCTTAACAATACGTCCACGAGGACCTGTACCTGTAAGCGTGGCAATATTGATACCTTTTTGTTTTGCCAAACGACGTGCCAACGGTGATGCTTTGATACGTTTATCATTGGCAGCACGTGCCACTGCCGCCATATCCACTTCTTGAACAGCTTCAACAGGTGATGGTGTTACTGCTTCAATGGCTTTCGCTACAGGTGCAGGGCTTGCTGGAATATCGACTGTCGCAGAGGTTTCCAAGACGGCTGGTTCACCCGAACTCTCAGGCATATAATCATCAGGGACTTCTTCATCTTCTTCCGCAATCACAGCAATCGCTTCACCCACAGCAACCACCACCCCTTCAGGGGCAATGATTTTGTGCAATGTACCTTCTTCAATGACTTCAACTTCCATCGTAGCTTTGTCGGTTTCAATCTCAACCAGCACTTCACCCGATTCCAGTGTGTCACCTTCTTTTTTCAACCAACGTGCAATTTTCCCTTCGGTCATCGTTGGTGATAATTGGGTCATAAATACATCAATCGGCATGGTTTACCTCAATTTGAATGATTTGCGAAGCATACACAGCATCAGCTTCGCGCCTCCGCGCCTTTGCGGTGGGTTTAGTTCTCATATTCAAGCGCGGTTACACGTCACACGCGCTGCTTCCACAATCTCTGCTACAGATGGCAAAGCATATTTTTCTAAATTGGCTGCATAGGGCATCGGCACATCTTTACCTGTCACTCGGGTCACAGGAGCATCCAAATCATCAAAGCCTTTTTCCATAATACGAGCAGAAATTTCTGCACCAATACCTGCAAAACGCCAACCTTCTTCCACCACCAACGCACGGTTGGTTTTGGCAACAGATGCCAAGATAGTCGCTTCATCTAAGGGGCGAATGGTACGAGGATCCACCACTTCCGCTTCAATGCCTTGTTTGGCTAGTTCTTCTGCCGCTGCAAGGGCATAAGCTGTCATGCGAGAATGGGCAACAATGGTAATATCCGTGCCGACACGTTTGATGTCGGCTTTGCCCAAAGGAATAATATAGTCACCTTCAGGAACTTCTGCAATATCGCCATAATTGATTTCATTTTCAATAAAAATAACAGTGTCATTATCACGAATCGAGGCTGCCAATAAACCTTTGGCATCGGCAGGATTTGATGGCATGACCACCTTTAACCCCGGAATATTGGCATACCAGTTTTCAAAGGATTGGGAATGCTGCGAACTCACCCTAGCCGCTGCACCACCTGCGCCACGAAACACCATCGGGCAATGATATTGACCACCTGTCATATATCTCATTTTGGCGGCTGCATTGACAATTTGATCGGCCGCTAAAATAGCAAAATTCCATGTCATAAATTCAATAATGGGACGTAAACCTGCCATCGCAGCACCCACACCTAAACCAGCAAAACCAAGTTCGGTAATGGGTGTATCAATCACACGTTTAGGACCAAATTTATCCAACATACCTTGGGATACTTTGTATGCACCATTGTATTCAGCCACTTCTTCGCCCATCAAGAACACACGGTCATCACGTTCCATTTCATTGCACATTGCTTGATTTAGCGCTTCACGATACGTTATCTTTGCCATGTCAGCCTACCTGCCTTGGATATGGGTATGCATTGGGAATTTCATCCGTCAAAACATCATCCCAAAGTGCCGAAAGATCGGGTTCAGCTTGTGCTTCTGCTGCTTTAGCCACTGCCACCACGTCTTTCTTAATATCTTTATCTTTTTGTTTGAATTCAGCTTCCGTTGCAAGCCCAGCTTCAATCATTTGCTTTTGTAAACGAACAATCGGATCACGCCCAGAACGCCACTCATCCACTTCATCACGGGTGCGGTATGTGGCAGGATCGGACATCGAATGACCTCGATAACGGTATGTCATCATTTCAACAATCATCGGACCTTTACCTGAACGTGCATGCTCTATGGCTTCGCTCATTTTACGTTCCACTTCCAACACATCCATACCATCGACTTGGATACCAGGAACTTTGAACGAAATACCACGTTTATAAAGATGCGTTTCAGCAGATGCACGACTTAATGATGTGCCCATTGCGTATTGATTATTTTCAATCACAAAGACAACAGGAAGTTTCCAAAGCGCAGCCATATTGAAGGATTCATACACGGCACCTTGATTGACACCGCCATCACCCATAATGGTAATGGAGACACGTTTATCATCTCGATATTGCGAGGCAAAACCAAAACCAATACCAATAGGCACTTGTTCACCCACAATACCATTGCCACCAGCAAAGTTTTTCTCCGCATTAAACATATGCATCGAGCCGCCTTTGCCGCCCACAACCCCGCCTGCACGACCCAATAATTCAGCCATCACCGATGTCGCTGACGTACCTCGCGCCAAAACATGCCCATGATCACGGTAACTAGTGGTCATATAATCTTTGGCATCTGAAGCTTCTTCCATGCCAACACACACCGCTTCTTGACCATTGCATAAATGACAAAAACCACCAATTTTTTTCAAGCCATACATTTGCCCCGCTTTTTCTTCAAAGCGGCGAATAAAAAGCATCATATCATGCATGGCATGCAAACGATCTGCACTATAAAAGCGACCTTCTTGCGTCAGACCTGCCGCTTGTTGTTGTGTTTGTGTTTCCGTCATGTATCCCCCAAAAGGCTGATGTACAACATATAATATATTGAAACTTAAAAATAAAAAAGAGGGCGCATCATGCCCTCAGCATACTACTCGAGCAAGTTAACGGGCTAAAATATCCACCAAAATATGTAAATTTTCTTGGTATGGTTTTGCCGATCCTATGGCACTCGAATACATTGGTTTACGCACTTGAGCTTGGCTTGCTGTAATGGTGACATTGTTTGATTTCTCAAAGTGAAAACATGCATCATCTGCTTCCAGATGGCATGCATTCAATAAACTTAAGGTTTCAATATCTTGATGCTGTACCATTTCTTCATAATTTAATTCGTACAACACACATTCAGGCAAGATGTCTGCCCAGTGCTTCATCAATTGATTATAAGCACGATAATAATAAGCCAATTGACCAAGGTGAAAACCATAGGAATAAACAGGTCCAAGCAAATTATTTTTATAAATAGACCAACATGTATCTAAGGCATCACGTTTCACATGGATCACTTTGGCTTGAGTTAAAGCCTTATGAATCGCGCCCACACAACGAATATTGCTTAGTGTTTTATACACCACATAACGCGCATTTGGATGTATCTCACGCACTTTCTTCATGTAAATGGTGCCAAGCTCACGCC
>JAUZQL010000318.1 GCA_030950975.1 Mariprofundaceae bacterium
CTAACGAGGGGAAGGGAAATGCAAAAAGAAATTTTACGTTTGAAAGAAGAAGTTAAGCTTATTGTGATGTGTAAATCGCCTGTAAAAGGCAAGGTCAAAACACGTTTGATGACAACATATTCTGCGCAAGAAGCCATGCAATGGCATCAAGCGATGGCAACAACCGTCATTCAACGCGCACAACGTTTATTCCCCAAAGTGATGATTGCCGTAGATGATGTCTCCCACCCTTTTTTTACACGTTTTGATGCTGAAATCTGTTCGCAAGGTGAGGGCGATTTGGGTGAACGCATGCGGCATGTGATGCAGCAGTTTTGCAAGCAAGGTGAGGCTGTGATGTTTTTAGGTACGGATTCACCCCATATGTTGGATGAACGTCTCAAGCAGGCAGAACAGGCATTAAACACGCATGATATTGTCTTGGGAGCGGTGGAAGATGGTGGCTACGATTTGATTGCCATGCGACAAGCCTATCCTGATATGTTGAAAGGCATGGATTGGGGAACAGAAAAAGTATTGGCGCAAAGTATCGAAAAAGCCAAGAGACTTGCCTTATCGTATCAGCTTTTGGATGTTAGTTTTGATGTGGATACCCCCGATATGTTGAGCCGAGCCATCAAGATGGGGTGGCATGTCACACATGAAGGTTTAGATTAGGGGTTACAGTCATTCAAAGATGAATGTTGCTTGTGTTTATCACTTTGAAAGTGTGGCTTTAGCCGTGCTGACATTGTATATTTAAAAAGGAGCGAGAATGAAATTAAAATTTGTATTGGGTTTATGTAGTTGTTTGATGGTATCCACAGCTCATGCGGGTGATTGGATGAGTCAACTTGGAAATTTAAGTAGTCAGGTGCAAGATCTCAATAAAACAATTGCTGTGCCACAAAGTATCAACACGGCTTTAAGTTCATCGGATATTGTCAAAGGTTTGAAAGATGCCTTAAAAGTGGGTTCTGAACGTGTGGTAACGCAATTAAGTCAAAAAAATGGTTTTGATTCGGATGCTAAGATTCACATCCCTCTTCCTGATAGCTTAAAACGTGTCAAATCATTGTTAACATCTGTTGGTGCAGGCTCACTTATGGATGATTTGGAATTGAAATTGAACCGTGCGGCTGAAGCTGCGACACCTAAGGCAAAAAGAATATTTTTACAGGCGATTCGTAGCATGAGTGTTCAAGATGCACGGGCTATTTTGCAAGGTCCCAATGATGCCGCAACCAGCTATTTCAAAGGTAAAATGAGTGCTTCTTTAAGCGATGAAATGCAACCCATCATTCAACAAACATTGAATCAAGTCGGAGCGATTCAAGCCTACAATCGCATTATGGGAAAATATCAATCCATGCCATTTGTACCCAATATTCAAGCGAATTTACAACAACACGTTACCCAAGGTGCATTGCGTGGTATTTTTCATTATATGGCAGTCGAAGAAGCCGCCATTCGTAAAAATCCTGCGAAACGAAGCACTGAAATTTTGAAAAAAGTATTTTCACAATCGTAATGAATACGTTTTCTTTTGCCGCGACACCCCATATTCATTTTGGTGTGGGACAACGAGCCCTTATCAAGGATTTATTAACATCATTTGGTTCAAAGGTCTTGCTGATTACAGGTGGAACATCCTTTGATTCTTCTCCTTTATGTTCAGCCTTATATCAACAACTTTCATCTGGTTTTACGCTGCATCGTGAAACAATTTCGCATGAGCCATCTCCCAAATGGGTCGATGATGTCGTCATGCGTTACCATGCAAAGCATATTGATGTTGTCTTAGCGATTGGCGGCGGTAGTACGGTCGATGCGGCTAAAGCTGTGGCAGGCTTGTTACCCACTGGTGATTCTGTGATGGCATATTTAGAAGGTGTTGGACAAAATAAACCCTTCGCAGGTATCACCACGCCATTCATTGCCGTACCAACCACCGCAGGTACAGGTGGAGAAACCAGTAAAAACGCAGTGATTTCACAGATGGGTCAACAGGGCTTTAAGAAATCGTTTCGTGATGTAACACTGGTTCCAAAACACATTGTACTTGACCCTGAATTGACCATCAGTTGCCCCACTCATGTTACCGCAGCATGTGGCATGGATGCATTTACGCAATTATTGGAATCGTATGTTGCCAAAGGTGCGAATCCGATGACGGATGCCTTGGCATGGAGTGGTTTGCAAGCGATTCAACGAGGTTTATTGGCTGCATGTGACGATGGACAAAATATTGAGGCACGCGCATCCATGTTGTATGCCTCATCATTATCAGGTTTGACGCTTGCCAATGCAGGTTTGGGTTCGGTGCATGGTTTAGCCTCACCTTTGGGAGCCTTTTTTCCGATACCGCACGGGGTGGCATGTGGTGCATTATTGTATCAAGCCACCGCCTTAAACATCCAAGCCATGCAACAGCGTGAAGGCAACAATCCAGCCTTGATAAAATATGCTCGCGTGGGGCGTTTGTTTGCACAGGATATGAGTTTAAATGATTGCCAAGCTCAAGAAGCCTTACTTACAACACTACAAACGTATTCAGAACACTTAGCTATGTCTAAATTATCCGATTGGGGCATGGGGTATGCTGATATCGAGCGAGTTATTGAACATATCAGTGGTGGTAGCATGTCGGGCAATCCCATTCTGTTAAGCCATGAAGAATTGATCGATTTATTGCAGCGAGTGATTTAAATGAGCACTTATGTTGTGGGTGATATTCAAGGCTGTTACAACGCTTTGCGTCGTGTCTTGGATAAGGTGCATTTTAATCCTAAACATGATGTCTTGTGGTGCGTTGGAGACTTGGTCAATCGAGGCCCGAAATCGCTAGAAACATTGCGTTTCTTAAAAGGATTAGGTGATGCCTGTGTGTGTGTCTTGGGCAATCATGATTTACATTTATTGGAAAAAGCAGCAGGCGGGCGTGATTATCCACGTGATACATTAAAACAAGTGTTGGATGCTCCTGATGCGCATGAATTGGTGGAATGGTTACGTTTTCGACCGCTCTTGCACCATGATGCAAAAAAAGGATGGTGCATGGTGCATGCAGGTTTGCATCCTCATTGGACATTAAAAGAAGCCAAACAACGTGCAAGCGATGTGGAATCGATATTACGAAGCCATGATTGGCAAGCCTTTTGCCAGAAGCTTCAAAAAACTCGTTTTTCAGCCACTCAATCGACCAACAAACACGATCAATTGATGTTCACCATTGCTGTCTTGACACGCACCCGCTATTGCACACAACAAGGTGTTTTCAACTGGGATGTTCGTTCAGGTGAAGCCAGTTGTAAACGTGAAAAGCCTTGGTTTCAGCATCCAATATTGGCATGGAAAAAAGACTGTCATGTGGTGTTTGGTCATTGGGCAGCGATGGGTTTGGTCAATAAAGAAAAACATGTGATTGGTTTAGATACGGGGTGTGTTTGGGGTGGAAAGATGAGTTTATTGAAACTCAATCAGCATACATTGCTATCTCACCACGCTGAAATTCATCAAGTTCATGCCTAACATCAATCAATAAGCTTGGAAATGTGGCTTTAGCCGCACTTCCAAATAATGCTAAAACGTTACAAAACTGTTTTGTTATTTTTTGGCTATCGTATTGCTAAACAATGCCAATACTTCATTCGACCAAGCAGGATAACTCCAATCTTGCATACCAATACGTCGATCAATCATCTGCCCTTTCTTGTTGATTAAAATTGTTGTGGGTAAGCCGCGAATACCCAAATGACCTGCTTGCTGTTGATCGGTTAATAAAGCTGGCAAATCAATATTATGTGATTTCAAAAACGCTTGCGCTGTTTCCAAATCGGAATCCACAGAAACGGGGAGAATGCTTACTTCAGGATGTTTTTTGAGCCATGCGGACATGTCAGGCATTTCAGCCCGACAAGGCCCACACCAAGATGCCCAAATATGCACCACCACGGGTTTATTTTTGTAATCGTGTGACAACACATGAATATCACCTTGATTGTTCATCCATTTAAAGTCTGTGGCATGTGCTGAGATCACAACAGCCATTGATAACATCAAACCCATGATTATTTTTTTCATCAATAACATCCTTTTTTGCGTGTTAATTTGGCTATTTTTCTAACAAATGTAGCATCTTTTCAACGCTTGTAAC
>JAUZQL010000319.1 GCA_030950975.1 Mariprofundaceae bacterium
CCTTCGGGCTTGAATATACTTGTGTTTGTGGGTGGTGTTGTACTGATGCGTTCAGCAGGTTGCATCATCAATGATTATGCGGATCGTGATTTTGACCCACATGTGGAACGCACCCAACAACGCCCCATTGCGGCAGGGAGAATCTCGCCCAGAGCCGCATTAATCGGATTTTTTAGCATGCTTTTATTGGCATTGGCTTTGGTGTTTCAATGTTCGTGGTTGGTGATTGAATTATCTGTGGTGGCGGTCATTTTGGCGGCGTTTTATCCCTTTATGAAACGTTATACATATTTTCCACAAGCGTGGTTAGGTATGGCATTTGGCTGGGGTGCGGTGATGGCTTGGGCAGCCGAAACGGGAAGTTTGATGGATTCTCCGATACCGTGGTTGTTATTTGTCGCCAATATTTGTTGGTCGTTATCGTATGATACTGCCTATGCTTTAGGGGATCGATTGGATGATTTGAAAATTGGTGTGAAGTCCACCGCGATTTGGTTTGGAGACAACGCAGTGTTGGCGATTATTGCCTTGGCGTTATGTGTGATTGGTTTATTGGGTGGGGTTGCCTTGTTTTTCACAACAGCTGTGCAACTTGGATGGTTATTGGCGGCTTGTTATCAAAGCTACCTTTGCCTTGTCTTATGGAAGCGTGGCGAATCTTGGGGCTTTGATTTTTTCTTGAAATCTCATCGTGTGGGCTTGCTCTATTGCTTGGGATTTATTGCACTTTCAGTTTGAATAGTTATGTTTGGCGGTTCCAATGGGGGCGACTGGTTTCGACGAAGATACTGAACCCTGTGGTGCATGTCGGGTAGGTACGCCCGTTATCCAGGCCACTTGCAATAATTGCAAACGACGAAGTAGAACTAGCTTACGCTGCGTAAGTTACCCCGATCTTGAGGTGTCCATCCATTGAGAAGCCGGGGCAATTTAGATGGAATCGCCATTCAGAACTGTTGACTCGTGGTTCTGTCGGTTAAAAAGTTACGGATCGACCTGTTGAATGTCTTGTCTCTTCAATGTTCTTCAGGTGCTATCTGAATAGACTAAACATGTAGTGCCATTGGCTGATGGTTTTCGGACGAGGGTTCGACTCCCTCCGCCTCCACCAAATAGTAGTATGAAGAAGACCTATAAAGACCAGTAAACCGAGTGTTTGCTGGTTTTTTTGCTTTGAAGTTCGATAGCCGCTTTTCTTTTTTAGGCTATAGGATGTTCCATCTTAAACGGAAAGCCAATCTTGGCGAAGATACTCCTTGTGAGTATCGCTCATAATTAATTTTGGCTCTTCTGATTTGCATCTTGAGTGACTATATCTTACCCGTAAGGTGGGTTCTTTTCAGGTCTCTAATTAGCAGTCATTCAACACGATTGATGCGTTTTTCAATTACCTCTGTTTTGATGCCTTATCTTTATGTTACGCTTCCGCCATGCCATGTAAAAAAGACTTACCCAAAGCCATCCTTCTTGATCGTGATGGCGTGATTAATATTGACTCCCCAAACTATATTCTGACCCCTGAACAGTGGATTCCTGTTGCAGGTAGTTTACAAGCCATTGCTTTACTCAAACAACATGCCATCAAAACTGGTTTGGTTAGCAATCAATCCGCATTGGGAAGAAAAACAATTCATCCAGATGTATTTCA
>JAUZQL010000032.1 GCA_030950975.1 Mariprofundaceae bacterium
ACGTTCATTGCCTGCTGCCAACATCAGATCCGCTGATTCAGAGATGCGCCATTGGCTTGCCAATGAGATTGAACCTTGTTGTACATCAGCAATATTATACACCGCAGCGGCATCGCCATCGACCGCATAAATACGTTGCCCCAACAATGCACCAACATCCATTTTCCGTGGCATCCATGCGCTACTTGGTGCGAACCAGTGCGTCCATTTGCTTTCCAAAGCTGTGGTACTGGATGTATTTTGTGCTTGTGCAGCATTGGATGGTTTCACCCAATAGGCACGCATTTGCAACCAATCTGCCGCTTGATTGAAGCCAAAACCAACAGTGGGTGTGAGTTGAGAAACACTTAAACCTTTGGGGTAGCTGGAATACGCATAACCCAAATCAGCATAAAAACTTTTACGATAATTCAAAAATGAGAGTTGGGGCGCATAGACTTTGACCCGATTGGTGTTGCCTGTTACATCATTGTTTGAAATATAATGCCCGTCCATGCGTAAGGTCAAAACACCGGGAAGGGCATCCAAATACAGATGTTGGTTGGCACTCGCATACACACCTTGTTGAGTCAGTGTGGTGGCTTTGAATTGCAATTGGGTGGCTGTTGTTCCCAAGGCAAAGCCACCTGAATCAAGGTAGTCCGCACGCAAAAGAATGCCTTCGCTACTGATGTTGTTGCGGGTGCTTGACCCTGAATATTGCGCATACATGCCTTGTGCATCGGCTTGCATTTTCCAATCTCCTGACGCTTGCGCCAACGATGCAATGCCCAATGTGGCGACACTCAGCGTGAATGCAGATAAACTTATTTTTCTTAACATACGCTCTCCTTTTTTAATTGTTTTTTGATACTGCAACATGCCAAGCTGGAATCCCTTCATCTGCTTGTTGACTGATTTCCAATAAACGTGCATGAATCTCGCAAGTATCACTTTTCAACATCAATGTTTCACAGCCTGTATGTGGTCGAATCGTTGCTGAAGTCGTGGCATGAAGTTGCTGGTTCCAAGGTAATGGCAAACAGTGGTTCCCTTGTTGTATCCATGAACCATTGTTCCATCGGCGTTGATAATCACTGTTTAAGCCACCACCCAATGGTAAAATCACACCAATCCATAAGTTTTGTAGCCATGTTTTAGGGAGCAAGTGAACCGATGGTTGATCTTGCCAGTGCAACGCCCCTTCATTGAAGGGTGTCAGCCCCAATGCCAAAAGCCACGCATCAAAAAAGACATCCACCACATCATTGCGTTCATAATAAGCCAAGACACCGCCATCTTGCGTAAATATAGCATGTGCGCCTGAATCACTGCACCAACGCAATGCTCCAAGTAGGGTCATATCGACATGTAAGCAGCATGGCTGACGAACACCATTGATATGCACATCATAATGCCATGCTTTACCCACATCCATGCTTAAACTGTTCATCAATGCCGCATCTATTTTGGCAAAACTCACACGTTCGCCTTCTTTAGGACGTGCAAATAAAGTAAATGCTGCATCATTAGCGTGTTCAGCTTGATACAATACTGCGGCAAGGTGAAATGCTTGTGTTGGACTGCCCAAGGTTTCAGAGCTTTGTACATGCATATGAAGGTGGGGTTGAGGTGAGCGACCTGAACTACCACATTGCGCCAGTTGTTGCCCTGCATACACATAACTGCCCACACTGACCAACACACTGTGCTGCATGAGATGCGCCAATAAGGCATACCATCCATTGTTCATACGAATCAATACATAATTGCCCCAGTTATGATCTGCATCGACTTGCCCTGGTGGATTATCAGGCAAGGTATGGAGTGCTTGCACGACATAACCCGATACAGGTGACAACACAGGCAATGAAAAACAGTAATAATCATCCAGTTGTACGCCAT
>JAUZQL010000320.1 GCA_030950975.1 Mariprofundaceae bacterium
TGTTCGCTTGGTGGAAGCTCATTTACACACCGATCCACCATCCGCCGATGATTACCATGCCATGTGCCAAACTTGCCAAGAGCACCTTGCAGACGTGGAAACCCATTGGATGGCATCGCAAGGACATCAAACAACACCCCCCGCCTTGGTGGGTACTGCTGGAACCATCACCACCTTAGCCGCCATTGATTTGGAGATGCACACTTATGATGCCAATCTCATCAATAATCATCACATCTCGTATTCACGTTTCTTACAACTCAAACAACGATTACTAAGCATGACTCATGAGCAACGCCAAGCCATGCCCAGCATTGAAGCAGGGCGTGCTGACTTAATGATTGCGGGTTTAGCGATTATTGACACGGTTTTTCAACGTTGGGCATATCAGGATATGACGGTTGTTGATGCAGGTTTACTTGAAGGTGCTTGGCTCAAGATTTCAGCGTTGTCGTAAAATAAGTATCCGCTTGTTGTTGCACATCATCCATCGCTTGTTGAAATAGTTTCAAGGTTTCTTGTTCATCATCGGTGGCATAAATAGGCTCTCCCATCACAAAAATACCACGTGTAAACGGTTTTGGAACATAAAACTGATCCCATGATTTGGCTCTCCAATATCGCTCACTGGCATAACAGACCGAACGTATCGGTAAACCTGATTTCATGGCAATTTTTACCGTTCCCATTTGCACCACTTGCGCAGGGCCTTTTGGACCATCGGGTGTAATGCCCAAGGTATGACCCTCTCGTGCCAAACGAATCATCTTCAAAAAAGCACGTGCGCCACCTTTGGTCGAAGAACCACGTGACGATTGAATCCCCATCAAAGCTACCGCATCGGCAATAAACGCACCATCACGATGTTCTGAAATCAACATGGGACCTTCCCAACCATGTACGGCATAAGGCATCATCAAAATACGTGCGTGCCAAAAACTCAATAAGAAAGGAGCGCTTGTTTTCGCATCATATTTTTCGCCAATAAACGTCCAGCGAACCGTTAAACGTAAAAAGTAATGAACACAAAAAATCATACGTGGAACCAGCCAAGCTAAAAAACCTTGTTTCATGTTTTTTCATCCTCAAACTGCATGTGATAAAGTTCTGCGTACAAACCACCTTCCGCCAGTAACGACTCATGATTACCTTGTTGTAAAATACTGCCATCATCCAAGACTACAATCATATCCGCATGACGAATCGTTGAAAGCCGATGAGCAATGACAATCACAGTCCGCCCTTTCATCAAGCGTTCAATGGCTTGCTGAACTAAATGTTCCGATTCCGTATCCAAACTACTGGTAGCTTCATCCAAAATTAAAATTGGCGCATCTTTTAGCAATGCCCTTGCCAACGACAAGCGTTGACGTTGACCGCCCGATAAAATCACCCCTCGCTCTCCTACCATCGTATCATAAGCTTCAGGAAGGTTCATAATAAAATCATGCGCATTGGCGGCTTTAGCAATCGCTTCGACACGTTCACGATCCATATTCTCATAACCATAGGCAATATTATTAAAGACCGTATCATTGAACAAAACAACATCTTGGGTCACCAACGCCATATGTTGGCGTAAGGATTGTTGGGTCAGTTCACGCACATCAATACCATCAATCAGTACACGACCTTCGGTCACATCCATAAAACGAGGCACAAGATTCGCCAGTGTACTTTTACCCGCACCACTTCGCCCCACCAAGGCAAGCACCTGCCCTCGTTTTACCTCTAAATTGATATGAGACATGACGGATTTGTCTGTATTGGCATATTGTAAAGCGACATCTTCTAAGCGAATATCATGTTGAAACTGTTTGAGTTCCCGAGCATGTTCAGCATCTTCTACATCATTTTTTTCATCCAAGATATCAAAAATACGTTCAGCCGCTGAAAGACCTTGTTGAATTTGGTTGTTGGCAGCAGATAAACGTTTGACAGGCTCATACAACATCAAGGTTGCTGCTAAAAAAGACATCAAGGTACCTGCCGTTGCTTCACCAGCAGCCACCCTTAAACCGCCATAATAAAGGACACCCGCAATACCAAAACCAGCCACCAATTCCATCACAGGGAAAGACATGGCATTCACACGCATCACCTGCATTTGATGATGCATAAACTCACCAATCAAGTCACGAAAACGGCGACGTTCATAATCCTCCATACCAAAGGCTTTGACCACACGGATACCACCGACGGTTTCTTCCACCAGACTCGACATTTTCCCCATCACCACTTGTCCATCATAACTTGCGGAACGCATTTTTCGTCCAAAACGTAAAATAGGATAGACCACCACAGGAAAGACTGCGATGACAATCAATGCCAGCAACCAATCTTGGTAAAACACCACACCCACTAAAAAAATAATCGACATGGTATCGCGCATCAAGGCGGTCACGGATGTACTCACAGCGGATTGAACCAAGGTTACATCATAGCTAATCCGTGTCAGCACTTCGCCTGTTTTACGATGCGCAAAAAAGCTTAACGATTGTTCACTTAGACAGGTATAAATTTTATTTCTTAAATCATAAATGACCCGCTGACCAATCCAGCCCATCAAATACGATTGACCAAAATACGCCGAGCCTTTGACGAGGTACAATAAAATAACACCGACTGGAATCAGATACACATATTCAGGACTTTTACCCGATAACGCCTGATCCAATGCTGGTTGTAATAACCATGCCATACCTGCGGTACAAGCCGCTAAAATCACCATGCATACCATCGCAATGAGCAAGCGCCCTGAATACGGCTTTAAAAATTGTAATAAACGTTTATATAACATAAAGAGCCTTTTGAAGATAGGATGATGAAATCAGAAAATTTTCTGCTTAGGACGCTTTTTTATCATGCGTTTTCACCATCATCCCCATACGTTGTAAAAAATGTTGGCTTCCTTGAAAAATAGCACGGGCTAACTTTCGTTGATACGATGCAGTACGGAGTTTACGTTCTTGTCTGGGGTTGGATATAAAATCCACTTCCACCAACACGCTAGGTATTTCTAATGCGCCCAACACCACAAAACGTGCTCTTTTAGGCACGCTATATTTAACGTTGCCTATCGTTTTTAAGGACTCAATGATGTTTTCAGCCAAAATTTGTGAACTATTCAAGCTATCTCGTTTGGCCATATCACCAAGAATATTTCTCAACATGGGATCTTCAACTTCATCATGTTGGTGCTGTATGCCACCCATCTCATCCGCCGCATTTTCTTTGGCTGCTAAAGCAATGGCTACTTTATCGGCTGTTGCGCCACGTTCTGCTAAAGTATAAACACTAGAACCTTTCACGTTGCGTGTTTTGACCGCATCAGCATGGATACTAATCATCATATCAGCATGTGCCTGACGCGCCAAACGCACTCGTTTTTTTAAGCCAACAAAATAATCATTTTTTCTGGTTAAAATAGCACGCACTCCTTTCTGTTGATTGATCATGGCGACAAGTTTCTTGGCAATCGCCAAGGTTACCTTTTTTTCTTGCAAACCATGCGGACCAATCGCCCCTGGATCTTGACCTCCATGACCTGCATCCACAGCAATCACCAGTTGATGCTGATGTTTATTCACAACATTGATTTCATCAGTTGCTTTTTTACGCAACAAATCGATAACCAAACGATCAGGTTTACCCTGCATTTTTTTCAATAAAAAGGAACGCAGAAAAAGGTTCTTCTGATTTAAATCTAAAACCACCCGTAAGACACCTTGATGCATGCCATGACGCACACGTTTGATGGTAGCACTTGGCAAACCAGCATGCATCGCACTTTTCAATAAGCGCGTATGTTTCATATCAATCACCACACGCTCTGGTTTATGCATACGAAAAATCGTGTATGCCACAGCATGATTCAATTCAAAAACAATGCGGCTTTTTTCTGCAGTATCGGAGACACGTACAGCATTTACATTCACAGCCCATGATTGCGTGGGTAACATTAATATGATCCATGCCCATAAAATTAATCCAAAGGATTTCATCACACACTCCCAGTCTGAGTATTTGTGTTATTTTTCACTGACTCAGAGTCTGAATCCATGCGTTGTCTCTCTAACAATAAGGCTGCCATCAATAAGGCCAATAGAATCATGAACGGCTCCATGATGCGAATAATAATAAATGTATTGGCACCAATGGCATGCACAAGTAAGCCAGCATAACCACACAAAGCACCCAATGCTGCGCCTTTTAAAACATCATCCTGAATGGTGTCATAACCTTGGCGTAACAATACCCAAATACGTCGTAAAAACCAAAGGAAGAAAAACAAGCCAAGCATGCCTGTTTCCAATAGAACACGCGGATATTGTGCATCAAGAAAAGGTCCTCCTGTGACTCCCACACCCAAAAAAGGATGTTGCGGAAAATATCTAGTCATCACACTATTCCATGCGCGCAAACGTTCTGTGGTTGATGTATCAATTTTCACGCCCCCCACAGCCAACTGCCCTTGTTGTTCACTTTGATGAAAGGTAAACATAATTCGATTGATCACATTCTGAGGCAATACAAACGGTAATAATGTGGCACCTATCAAACAGGAAACCACTAAAAACCGTTTCTTTTTTGAAATGAATAAAAAAGTAACGATCGCCACCACAAAAGATAAATAAGAACTTCTTGATTCCGTAAACGCAAAAGGAACCAACATGATTCCCATGGAAATTAATAAATAATACCACAGCCGACTTCGAGGCGTATGCAAAAATATTCCCAAGGTCACTGAAAACATCAGTACCAAATAACCACCAAATGTATTGGGTTCACCCAGTTTACCTTCAAAAGGAGCAGACACTCGACCACCCCCAGGAATTTGAGCAATACCTGCTAAACTGGCAATCACACAGGTGATGAGCATGATCCACAAAAATCGTTTGATGGTATTTTCATCATGGACATGATTGATAATCATAAAAAACAAGACAAAATATTCGAGATATTTAAGCACAAAAAAGAAACCGTAAGCTCCCACTTTGCCTGAGAACATAGCCAGTAAGGTCGCAAAGAATGTGATAAACCAATACCACATCATGGGCTGATTGATCGGCGTTTCTCTCACAATGCCAATTTCTTTTCTCAACGCCATACGAAACATCCACGTTACACAAATCAGTGTGAGCAATATATCATCCAAGCGTAAGGTTACACCTCGCGATTCCGTTGTATTCACCTTACCCGCAGCTAAATCAGCTTCACTATGCCCACCAAAGACCAGTTCAGGGGATAATAATGTTGAGAAAATAAGCAAATATAATGTCAGTTCGACACTGGTAAAGGAAACAAGCAACATCATCGCTCCTCCCAACAGCATCATAGGCATCTTCACCAAACTAGGGTCAAACATATAAGCGGCAGCCAACAACAAAATACTTATCAACAAGGTCATCACCACCACGGGTGGAAAAGGAATAGAGATAGTTCTAGGGCTCAGGGTAAACGCTCCGAATTCAGTTGGTGTGTATCCATTGGACGGTAATCATCGTGATAAGCAGATTTCATACTCGCTGAACAAGATCGCACCAATACTAGACCCAGCGCAAGGATAAAACATAAAGAAGCCAATACGACAATTTGGCGCAAACGTTTTTTTCTCCGTTGTGCCCGATAAAATTTTTTACTCATTTATCATGCTCTCGATGCAATAATGTTGAGACTCTCAATAAAGCTTGATGAAAATATTTTTTTACTTTGGCTTGATAGCGAGTCCAAGTACTGCGCTGACCTTGCTCATGTTCGCCATAGGCATAGGCATAATAATGATCCATTTTATAGGTTGCATAATCGGGTGATAAATCACCACGTACACCATTAAGTACCACTCCAAGTACATGCCCTCCGACATTTTCAATATTCATTTTCACACGTTTTAATGCGCCTCGAACCACCGAGCCAATATGGTACACCAATAAAATACCATCGACCTTAGATGCAATGACTGTGGCATCCGTGGTATGCAACAATGGCGGCATATCAATAATCACCATATCATATTCTTCACGTGCTTCTTTCAAAATTGTATCCATCATCGGCGATGCCAATAAATCGGGTGGACTCGCATTGACACGACCACATGCCAATATATCCAATTGATCCAAACCCGGTGTCATCAAAGCTTGATCAATCCCCATATCACCCAACATCACATCTGAAAAACGATTGCAGGCTTCTTGCCATGTTAATTGCCCCAGTAACGCTTCACTTAATCCCGGTACACGTTTCAGACCAAAGGTATGATGTTGCATGGGTTTACGTAAATCCCCATCAATCAATAAGACTCGCGCACCTTGCTGTGCAACCACCACACTAAGGTTGGCAGCAATCGTACTTTTACCTTCTTTGGCGGTTGAACTGGTTACTAAAATAACCCGTTGTTGCCCTGTTTGAGAAAATAACAAATTGGTACGTAGGCTTCGATAGGCTTCAGCAATCGTTGATGGGGGTGAGAAATGACTCACCAAACGCAATTGCCGCTCCAAATCAGCACCACTGGTGGATAATTCTGGTACACCTGAAAATAATTCTGTCGCTTCATCATCTCCAATGTGCGGCACAAAACCAATCACGGATACATCAAGAAATGACTCAACTTCTTCAATCGTACCCACCGAACTATCCATAGACTCTAAAATCAAGGATACAATCAAACCTAAAACCACACCAAGAATTGCACCTGCAATCGCCGTTTGAGATATTTTTACAGGATTGATGCGTACTTTTGATAACATCGCTGGACGCACCAATGAGACCTCTTGAATTTTCTCCGATTCTTTAATCAGGACTTCTTGGTACTTCTTTTCCAACATGGAGAATAATTCTTCGTTGGTTTTTACAATACGTTCCAAACGCATTAAACCTAGTCCCTGACCCGGTGCGCCTTCATATTTATGTTTGGTGGCAAGAATACTATCTTGAATAGACTCAATACGCTGCTGCGTTAATTCCAATTGTTTGGAAAGCTCGTCGAGCATACTTGCTAGAATGTCTTTGGCTTGTTGACGCAACTCTTGAATTTGAGGGTGTTCATCGGTGTAATTGGTTGAAAGTTCCGTATGTTTCAAGGCCATTTCAACCAAGCGTTTATTCAGTTGATCAAAATAAGCACTCACATTACCTGAAACAGATACTGCGTGATAATCCCACTGCCCTTTCTTGACCCGAAGATTGAGTTGTTTTGAGGCAAATTTTAAATCATTTAAGTGGGCAATCGCTTGACGATACTCTTGATCCAAATCGCCAATAATACGAGTCATCACAGTGCCATCGCTATTGGATGCGGTTAAATGGTTCTTTTGTCGGTATGTTCTAACAGCTTCTTCTGAAACTTTTAATCGATCACCCACCACAAGCAATTGTTGTTCAATAAATTTCTTCGCTTCAAACACTTTCTTGTTTTTATCTTCAATATTAAATGTTTCAAATTCATCAGCCACTGCTTGTGCTAAATCACGTGCATATTTAGCACTTCTTGAGACAACAGAGATTTGAATGATACCCGTATCACCATCTTGTGAAGCATTCACACTGTCTTTCAAATCCAATATATCATCGACATAATCTGGATTAGCACGAATTTCTTCACTGCTTAGTGTTTGAGGAATGATCCCCATATGCTGGGCCACTCGCTCCATTAAGGCATATGATTCCAACACCAGCAATTGTGTTTTCATATCATTAAAGGATTGCCTTGCCCCTCCGCCTGTAAAAATTTCAGCTACATTTAATGTTGGCTCAATTTTAACCGATGCACTCGAACTATATAGGGCGGGGGGCTGATTAATCCATGTAAATAAGGCACTAAAAACACCAATCGCTAATGAACAAAATATAATAATCCATCGTCGACGAAGAATCACTTGCCAATATTCTTCAAGGTTTAGTTCATAGGTTTGGGTGGTATTGCTTTGCGTCATTATGGTTTACCCGTTTTGACAATGTTCGATAAACTTCGAAGACTCTGAAGCGTATAGGAAGGTTGCGCCAACAAACTAAAAGTTGGCAATAAATCATTAATAAAGTTATTCCAATTACTCATAGGGCGGGAGGGAATTAAAATAACATCTTTATCACGTAAACTTATATTTTGTGATAAATCACCCTTTTCCATAAAACGTGTGAAATTAATAGGAAGAATAAGCGGCTTATCACGATCCGCTCGTAACACACGAATATCTGTCAAATAAGCATCCTTACTACTACCACCACTTTTGGACAAAGCTTCCAAAAAATTAATATCACCGACAAATTCAACAATCCCAGGTTTATTGACAGCACCCAATACAAAAACACGTCGCTTGGATTGTGCCATAGATGGCACAAAAACAGTATCGCCATCATCAAGCACTGCATTCTCTTTCCAATCGCCCTGCTTGATTGCTTTCTCTAAGTTTAAAATGACTGTTTTACCATCACGTAAAATCTGAACTTTACTTAAATCTGCATCTTTCCCAGGTCCACCAGCACGAGATAAAAAATTCACCAAGGTTTCTTTGCCTTTAAGAAAATACGTACCCGGTCCTGTTGGTTGCCGTGTTAAATTCTGCACCTCACCAAAAATACTCACAATTTTGCTGCGTGCCTTGAGTACCATGACATCAACACGTGGTTGGCGTTCAAATTTCGTCAGTATTTTAGTGACTTTCTTATCCACCTCACGCGGCGTTAGACCAGCCACTTTCAAAGCGGCTTGATACGGTAACGATACGGTTCCATCGACTTGTACCGTAACTTTATAAAGCTTACTTTTAGCTCCTTGCCAAAAGGTAATCGATAGTTGGTCCCCTTTGCCAATACGATATTCAGGCACTCCTTGAATGGTTCGAAACACATGATTTTCAGTCACATGAAACAAATCACTTTTATGTTCACCCTCCCTTGATTGAGGCAAACGTACCTGTTGAAGGCGATAGGCTTGAATCGATACACTTCGATTCACTTGCAAAATTTCAGGTGCATCACCTTTTTTCAGTGGGTGTTCTGCACCCAACACATGAATCGAAGCTGCTTTCAATGGCACACCTTGTGTATGCAACCAAGCCACCACAGATTCAGCTCTTGCTTGTGATAAAGCTCTATTATTGGGGTACACTTCTGAATGAATAGGACGAATATCAGCACGTCCCTCTAATTCAAAGTGCAAGCCCGACATATCACCTAAATGCTTTACCCAGTTTTGTAATTCATCCAATGCTGTCACATTTAAGCTAGCTTGACCTGAATCAAACAATATAATCTGTTTATCACCGAGTTTCTGACCTCGGAATGTTTTAACAGGCATCGGCTTGACTTTCTTTGAAGACCAAACTTCTGCACCGCCATCTGCCCGAATCGCTGCAACTGCCAGCGTTCCGTCATGCCTCACATCACCTAAATCCAAACCATAATAGACACCATAATTAGGCAATAAATGATGTTTCTGAGAAAATGAACCGAAATGCCAATGCCATACACCTAAACCACGCCCATCGCGTGAAGAAGCAAACAACTCTCGAGAGCCATCACCATCAAAATCGCCTACACGAACATCGCCCCAAGTGCCATCAGACACAACCGATTGTCGTTTCCATTGACCATTATTGCCAAGCCATAAAACAATGCCTTGCTGATAAAGCCCTGCCACAATATCCAACTGACCATCGCCATTCACATCCGCAACACTCACACATTCAGCATCGGCATTGGCAGGTAAAGCTTTTGGTTCCCAACGACCTGTTCCATCACCATACCAAAGTTGCACGCCTCCCGATTGAAGCCAGCTTTGCTGGCTATCCACCATTGAACCCAAGCCACCTCGACGAGAAGCAATAATATCCATATCCCCATCGTGATTGATATCTGCGACAGTCACACCTGTGAAATAACCTGACACCATCGGACCAACAGCATCAAACCACCCACCCTTTGCATCATTCAATAACACATAAATACCGCCATCTTGTTCACTATCAAACTTTGCAGCAACAATATCTAACCAGCCATCATGGTTAAGATCCACCAGTGAGACATCATCAAATAGACCTGCAAGCACAGGGCTAGCTAACAATTTCCATGTATGATCTTTTGGATTCATTTCCCAAATTTGCAAGCCTTTTTGATCACCGTCCCCACCAATCAAAATATCAGGCTGTCCATTACCATTGACATCACCAACCGCAAAATCACGGGGTTGCATGCTACTTATAGGGCCATCTTCAATTTCCCAATGCCCTGCACCATCACCCCATTCAACATGAAAACTATCCACAGATTTTCGTCCACCAATCAGTAAATCCAAAAAACCATCACCATTTAAGTCTGTCCAATGAATCGCACGGGATTCGACAACACGTTGAGGTCCAATATTATGCCATTGATAATGAGGTGAACTTACATCTTGAGAGCTTAAGGGTATGGAAGGTGTTGGGACAATCGTATGGCATGCTGACAAAAATAATGGTATGACAGTGCTGAAAAGCATTATTAGATAGGATCTTAAATACATCATAATCGATGTACTCGACTAATTTTCCATGTCTTTGTCAAATTATCCTGTAACATCATATTTTAGCTTTCATATTTTTTAAAGCTTTTCCATGATTCATTTGGAATTGATACTACCTTACCTATTTTAGCATGTTATCATGTCGCATCATTTGATCAATTTAGGAGCCTGTTCGATTTAGATGGTTGTCACAAGAGACATGATGTGCTTGTATTTTGGTATTGGAATAAAGTCCAATAGCACTGCTATTTAACCAAGTTCAAAGCAAAAAATGAACCCTGCTCATGTGTTTGTAGTATATCAGACTAAGTCTGCGAGACTTCTTCAAGAAGGGGCATTATGAATTTCAATTATTTTACAGATGCCTTCAGACAAAACACTGTTCATATGGTCGTTCAAGCATTTCTTTATTCTATCAGCATACCTATGTCAGAGAATGACATTGTAACTTCATCTTTAAAACACGATACATGTATTTAAAACACTGGAAATTAAATCAGTTTCCTTTTGAAAATGTTCCCAATGAGCATTTTTTCTTTGAATCTGAAGCCCATCATATCTTGTTAGAAGACTTATACGATGCCATTAGCCGTCAAAAAGGAGCGATTGCTTTAACGGGTGGTATTGGGTGTGGTAAATCAACTGTTACTCAACGTGTATTATTATCGCTGCCAGAAGATCGCTTTGATATAGCCCTTATTACTTACTCACGCCTTAGTCCTGTTGAAATGCTATTGGAAGTTTGCCAACAATTGGGCATCACAACCCAAGCACAAGATCGACACAGCCTTTTACGCGGCTTACAGGCTCATTTAGCAAAAAATACCACCACTAAAAAGCACACCGTGGTATGTATTGATGAAGCACAAAGTATTCCCTCACTTGCAACATTTGAAGAATTACGATTGCTTTTAAACTTTCAATTGGGCGGTCATTTTTTAATGACACTGCTCTTTGTCGGTCAGCCTGAATTGCAACGTAAAATCGCCAAGCTTCCTCAACTTCAACAGCGAATTGCCCTCAATTTACGCATTGGTCAAATGAGTGCAGAAGATAGTATGCGCTATATTTTACATCGTTTACGTGCGGCGGGTTCAAGCAAACCTATCCTAACAAGACAGGCTGTTTCGCTTGTCCATAAACATTCACAAGGCATTCCACGTCGTATCAACCATCTTATGGATCGTTGTTTGTTAATTGGTATGCGTAATCAGTGTAAGCTGATCAATAGCCAACTGGTTTCGGCAGTGATTCAACGGTACCCATCTTAATATGAATAAATA